>CAKKQG010000097.1 GCA_919901875.1 Anaerolineales bacterium | reverse complement strand
GCAACGTTCGCGTCATCGTTGCCGGACTCGATATGGATTTTCGCGGCGAGCCGTTTGGTCCGATGCCAATCATAATTGCTCAAGCAGAGAAGGTGGATAAACTGCAAGCGATCTGTGTGGTGTGCGGCATGCCTGCCTCACGCACACAACGGTTGATTGATGGTCGCGCCGCGAACTATAATGACCCTGTGGTTCAGGTCGGTGGTAGCGAAGCCTACGAAGCAAGGTGTCGAGAGCATCATGAAGTGCCACGATGAAAACTTCAAACTCCAAAATTCAAACTTCAAAATTGGGAGTTTGAGATTTGAAATTTGAAGTTTGATCTTTTATATGATTCAACCTTACGAAGAAATCATCTCTGAAATTTTAATTCCCGCCGACGTTCTGCAAAAACGCATTGCCGAATTGGGCGCGGAGATCAGCGCGGATTACGCCGGTGAAGAACTGTTGCTCATCTGCATCCTCAAAGGCGGTGTGATGTTCCTGACCGATCTCGTCCGGCACATCACTGTGCCAACCGCGTTTGATTTTATGGCGGTCTCGTCTTACGGCGCGGGCGCGCGCGAATCAACGGGGCAGGTGCGTATCGAAATGGATTTGCGAATCTCAATCGCAGATCGTCACGTGATCTTGGTCGAAGATATTGTGGACACAGGGCACACGATTTCCGCTGTAATGGAGATGTTGGAGACTCGTAAACCTAAATCGCTCAAGGTGTGTTCGCTGCTCGACAAATCCGAGCGCCGCGAAACCGTTGTGCCGATTCACTATCGTGGCTTTGAAATTCCAAACAAATTTGTTTTCGGCTACGGTCTCGATCTCGACGAGTATTGGCGTAACTTGCCGTTTATTGGGGTGGTGAAGACGTAGGAACGTAGACAGGTAGGAACGTAGACAGGTAGACACGTAAAAACGTATTGCGTATTTCGTATTCCGTCACACATCACGTATCTCGCATTACTTATCACGTATCACTCGTCACGCATCACGTCTTCCGCCATTGTTCATTGTCTCATTCTTCATTGTTCATTGATCCTCCATGCCTCCCAAACCCAAGAAACCGCAACACGATCTACTCTCGGCTGGCGGCGGGAGTTGGGTCGCGCTCAGTAGTTCGGGTGTCATCGGCAAAGGGCTCACCGCGCAAGACGCCGTCACCGCCGCTAAACTTTCTCGCGTCAAGGAATCTGTTCAAGTGATCTATCTTCCCACCGATCAAACTCCGCCACTGGAGATGCCATCTGTATTTAATCGCGTGCGCGAAGTCATCAACGATCCATCGCGCGTGTGGCTGGTGGGCGGCGCGGTGCGCGATTCGATTCTGCATCGCCCGATTCACGATCTCGATTTTGCCGTTGAGGGCGATAGTCTGGCGGTTGCCCGTCATGTTGCAAACAAGATCGGCGGCGCATTCTTTGCCCTTGATGAATCGCGCGGCATCGGGCGCGTGGTGATGAATGAAGGCGACGAGCGATTCGTCATTGACTTCGCCGAACTGCGCGGCGATTCGCTGCACGAAGATTTAGCCGCGCGAGATTTCACCATCAATGCCATGGCGGTCAGCCTCATGCCGCAAGCGCGGTTGTTCGATCCGATGGGCGGGCGCGACGATCTCAATGCCAAAATGATTCGCATGTGCCGCCCGACCAGTTTTGTGGATGATCCGATCCGCGCACTGCGGGCGATTCGCCTTGCGGCGCAATTTAGTTTTCACATTGATCGCGCCACGCGCGAAGCGGCGCGTGAAGTCGAATCGCTTTTGCCAAAAGTTTCAGCCGAGCGTATGCGCGATGAGTTTATGCGAATGTTGGAAGGTCGCAAACCTGCGGCGTCCATCAAGGCGTTAGATTTGCTGGGCTTGCTCAAGCACATCATCCCCGAAGCAAGTGCCATGAAGGGCGTGACTCAATCGCTGCCGCACGAATACGATGTGTGGACTCATACACTGAGCGTGATAGATAAACTGGAAGATTTGCTCTCGGTCTTGAAACCTGTTCACGATATAGATGCCGCCTCGGAATTGATTCTCGGTTTAGCCGCCGTGCGCGTGGGTCGCTATCGTTCTCAAATTTCCGATCATCTCGAAAAAGAATTAAGTGTTGGCAGAACCACGCGCGGACTTTTGTTTCTCGCTGCGTTGCTGCACGATATTGCCAAACCGCAAACGCGAACCGTGGAAGCCGACACACAGCGCATCCGCTTTTTGACTCATGAGGACAAAGGATCAGAAGTTGCGCGCGCGCGGGCGGCGTCACTCCGATTGGCGAATGACGAGATCGAGCGGGTGGCGATCATCGTCAGTCATCATCTGCGTCCGGCTCAATTGGCTCAACAAGGCGGCGTCAGCCCGAAGGCGGCTTATCGTTTCTTTAAATCAACCGGCGAAGCGGGCGTGGATGTGTGTTTGTTGAGTCTCGCCGACACTCTTGGCAAGGGCGGAGTCGAAGTGGATCAAGAGGACTGGCTGGCGCGGATCAACGCCGTTGTGACGTTGCTCGAAGCTAACTTCGATCAGCAAAGTGAAGTGATCAAACCGCCGCCGTTGATCAGCGGCGATGATGTGATGCGCGAATTAAATCTGCAACCGAGTCCGCGCGTGGGGCAGATTTTAGAAGCTGTGCGCGAAGCGCAAGCGGCGGGAGAAGTGAAGACGAGGGAAGAAGCGTTGAAGAAAATAAGAATTATGAACGCTTCGCGTGAAGGATGAAACAGTTCATAATTCATCCTTCATAATTCCTAATTCGTTTACGGATAAATTAAATTCAACATCGGCTCATAATGCGCTTCGCAACCGTTGGCGCATGAGCAGCCCTCAAGCGGAAGTGATGGCGTATCCGCTTTGCTGTATGTGCCTTCGGCATCGAGGCAGACCGGGCAAGCGTGATCGGGCACGATGAGGCGGATGTCGCGCACGCGGGGATTGTTTTGATAATTTGTCAAGGCGTGCGCCGTGACCGAGTCACGATTAAGATCGGCGCCGCACTTGGGACAGATGGGTGTTTCATCAGAAGATCGTTTATTGCATTTCGCGCAAGTTCGCATAGTGTAATCAGTCTCCGAATCGTATTGAAGAGTGATTGAATTTTACTATAAACTAGACTTGCACAGGACAATCTGATTCCATCACGAATACCGCGAATGAGCGAATATCACGAATGATTTTTTTATTGCTCTATTCGTTAAATTCGTTTATTCGAGTCATTCGTGATTAAGGCGCGTAAGTCAGGTTTAAAGATCAATTTGCAATAGCATTAAACGTTTCCTTGACATTCACCTTAGCACTGGCTAACATACTCTCCAACCTCTAAATGCTCCAGACCCTTCGGGTCGCACATACCGCGAAAACCCGAAGGGTCTTTCGGAGAGACTCTAAAGAAAGAAAAAGGATTCCCTCGTGGCAAAAAAATCTAACAAAAAAGTTCGCGTTGCTATTGTCGGCGTTGGCAACTGCGCCTCGTCGTTTGTGCAAGGTCTCTACTATTACCAAAACGCTAAAGAGACCGATCGCGTCCCCGGATTGATGCACGTCAATCTCGGCGGCTATCACATCCGTGACGTAGAAATCTCTGCCGCGTTTGACGTGGTGGATACCAAAGTCGGGCTCGATCTCTCCGAAGCCCTCTTTGCTTTTCCAAATAACACCTACAAGTTTTGCGGCGTGCCGAAGATGAACGTCAATGTAGATCGCGGCATGACTCACGACGGCTTGGGCAAATATGTTTCCGAGAAAGTTAAGAAAGCTCCGGGACCCACCGCCGACATCGTGAAGATTCTTAAAGACACCGGCACTGACGTGGTGGTTTCTTATTTGCCCGTCGGCTCCGAGATGGCGACGAAGTGGTATGTGGAGCAAGTTTTAGAAGCCGGTTGCGGATTTGTCAACTGCATCCCGGTGTTCATCGCCTCACAGGAGTATTGGCGGAAACGGTTTGAAGAAAAGAAACTGCCAATAATCGGAGACGATATCAAGAGTCAAGTCGGCGCGACGATCACGCACCGCGTATTGACGAATTTATTCGTGGAGCGTGGTGTGCAATTAGATCGCACTTATCAATTAAACTTCGGCGGCAACATGGATTTTTACAATATGCTGGAGCGAGACCGACTCGAATCGAAAAAAATTTCCAAGACCAATTCCGTCACGTCACAGTTGCCTTATCAACTTGATCCAGAGAATGTTCATGTCGGTCCCTCGGATTACGTGCCGTGGTTGACGGATCGCAAGTGGTGTTACATCCGCATGGAAG
>CAKKQG010000096.1:1725-14906 GCA_919901875.1 Anaerolineales bacterium | reverse complement strand
TTCGGCGGAGTCGGGTCTTGACCCGTTCCTGGAATTTCGGATTGTTCGGCTGTCTTGAGATCAACGAATCGTCCGGAGGCTAACGATGCCAAACGACATAACCCTTCCAAGCAAGTGACGATCATCTGCCCCGTTGCCTGAAAAATTTCTACGCTCATAAATGATCCACGCACGGTGGCAACGCCGACGGGCGTGTTCACGTCGAACTTGCCGTTGCCAAGTGCGCTCGTCACTGCCACCCACATTCTGCCGGAGACGAGTGTGATGTTGGTGATCGGATCGTTGGACGTTGCCGAAAGTTCTTTCAGCACAAATTCGGTGTTGTCGCCGAGCCGGATGATGGTGCCATCGGTGACGCTGATCCGCACGCGCGAATCGTTTCCGGTTTTGACGCCGCCACTGGAAATGATCTTGTCGCCATCGGTGGCGAGTTTAAATTGCGAGTTGGCATCGCCTTTGCTCTGCACCGAGTTGCGTAATTCCGAGAGTGAGGCGGCGCGCCCGGCGTCAATGAACGGCGCGCTGCAGGCGAGAGCGGCGATGATGAGTGTGGATAGGGCAATGACGATAGTGCGATTGAACATGAGATGTGATTCCTTATAGCGTGCATTATATCCATAAAAAAAGACCGCGTCGGTTTTAGAAACCGACGCGGTCTTGAGAAAGTTACTTCCACGGCACTTCGTAGTTGGTAATCGCCCTCATGTAGTGCGCTCGTTCAAACGCGGCGGGGAACTTCACTGACTGTTGGCTCAAGCTGCCGCGCATCTGTGCCACCGAGTCGTATTCGTGTTCTTCCATCCACTGGATCATGTCTTGGCGGATCACCTTGAGTCGATCTATGCCGTTGCTCAATAACTCGCTTGCCATCATCGTCACCGTCGCGCCGGCCATCAGCATCTTCAACACATCCTGCGCGTTGTGGATTCCGCTGGTGGCGGCGAGATCAGCTTTGAGGCGTCCGTAGAGAATGGCGATCCAGCGCAAAGGCAGACGCATGGCGTGAGGCGAGAAGGGCGAACTGAGAGTCACGCGCGGTACTACCTCGAGTGAGTCGAGATCAATATCAGGTTGATAGAAACGGTTGAACAGCACGAGTCCGTTGACGCCGGTTTCGTCGAGGCGGCGCACGACGTTGGTTAAATTGGTGAAGAACGGACTCAGCTTCACGGCGAGGGGAATCTTCACGGTGCGCCGCACATCGTTCACCAGATCAAGTAAGTTGTATTCAATATCTACACTGGACAGTAGGGGGTCGGTCGGGATGAAATAAATGTTGAGTTCCAAAGCGTCCGCGCCGGCTTGCTCGATCTTCTGGGCGTATTTGACCCAACCGCCGGTAGAGACTCCGTTGAGGCTGCCGATGATCGGAATCTTGACGGCGGCTTTCGCTTGGCGGATGTGTTCGAGATATTGATCGGGGGTGAGCGTGAACTCTTTGGGTTCGGGGAAGTAGCTCGTCGCTTCGGCGTAGCTCTCTGCGCCGTGTGTGAGGTAATAATCTAACTCGTGACTCTCTTGATTGATCTGTTCTTCAAAAAGCGAATACATCACGACGGCGGCGGCGCCGGCATCTTCCATGCGTTTGATGTTGTCAATACTTTTTGATAACGGTGAGGCTGACGGCACGAGCGGGCTGCTCAGTTTTAATCCGAGATAAGTGGTGGAAAGGTCAGGCATAAATTTAGTTTGCTCCGTATTTCGTATTGCGTATTCCGTTACGTTTTACGGAATACGCAATACGCTTCTATTTTGCTTCTATCCCCGCTAACCTTTCATACATCTTCCAACGTTCCTTCACATCTTCCTGCGCCAGCTTCAGCAATTCTTCGGCGCGACCTTCATCGGTCTGGGTCAACATGCGATAGCGCCCTTCGTTGTAGACAAATTTATCCAGCGTGATGCTCGGCGCTTTGGAATCGAGTTGGAATGGATTCTTATTTTCTTTGGCGAGTCGCGGATCGTAACGATACAAGGGCCAGTAACCCGAGGCGGCGGCTTTCTTTTGTTGATCGAGCCCGTTACGCATATCGTAACCGTGCGCGATGCAGTGACTATAGGCGATGATCAATGACGTGCCTTCATACGATTCGGCTTCGATGATCGCTTTGATCGTTTGCGCGTCATTGGCGCCCATAGCAATTTGGGCAACGTAGATGTTGCCGTAGCTAACTGCCAGCATGCCCAAATCTTTTTTACGCAAACCTTTGCCAGCCGCCGCAAACTTGGCGACCGCCGCGCGCGGCGTGGACTTGGAGGCTTGACCGCCGGTGTTGGAATACACTTCGGTGTCCATTACCAAGATGTTCACGTTGCGCCCTGAAGCCAGAACGTGATCCAGACCGCCATAGCCAATGTCGTAAGCCCAACCATCGCCGCCGACGATCCACACCGAACGTTTTACTAAAGTATCTGCGACACTTAGGAGATTGGAGATTGGAGATTGGAGATTAGAATCGCCAATCTCTAATCTCTTCTTTTCTAAAACCTCTTTAAGTTTTTGAATCCGCCCCCGTTGCTGCAGCACACCGGCTTCGGTTGATTGATCGGCATTCAAAATTTCGGCGACCAACTCTTTGCCGATCTGCTCACTTAACTTCTCCAACATCTCGCGCGCGTATTCGTTTTGTTTGTCGAGCGTGAGTCGAAAACCCAAACCGAATTCGGCGTTGTCTTCAAAGAGCGAGTTCGCCCACGCCGGTCCGCGTCCTTCACTGTTTTGCGTCCACGGAGTTGTCGGCAAGTTGCCGCCGTAGATGGATGAACAGCCGGTGGCGTTGGCGACCAACGTCCGATCTCCGTAGAGTTGCGAGATGAGTTTGAGATATGGCGTCTCACCACAACCGGCGCACGCGCCAGAGAATTCAAACAACGGGCGCAGCAGTTGTGAATCTTTGACCGAGTTCAGATTCAACAGCGTGCGATCCACTTCGGGCAAGGTCAAAAAGAAATCCCAATTTTTGTTTTCAACTTCGCGGATCGGCGGCTGCGGCAACATGTTGATCGCTTTGAGTCCGGCTTGGCTCTTGTTCTTCGCCGGGCACACTTCCACGCACAAATAACAGCCGGTGCAATCTTCGGGCGAGACTTGCAGCGAATATTTCCAACCGTCAAACTCTTTCCACTTCGCGCCGACAGATTTAAATGAGTCGGGCGCGCCTGTCAAATGTTTGGGATCATAAATTTTTTCGCGGATGACGGCGTGCGGGCAGACCATGACGCACTTGCCGCATTGGATACATACTTCGGCATCCCACACCGGAATCTCCAGCGTGATGTTGCGCTTCTCCCATTGTGATGTCGCCGTTGGAAAAGTTCCATCAACGGGCAACGCGCTCACAGGGAGATCATCACCCTCACTGGCGATCATCTTGGCGATCACTTTCTGCGTGAACTCCGGTGCCGCCGCCACTACAGGCGGGCGCATTTTGATCTCGCTTGTTACTTTGTTCGGGTACTTCACTTCATGCAGATTTTCCAGAGTCTTATCTACGGCTTCAAAATTTTTGGCGACGACTGCTTCGCCGCGTTTGCCGTAGGTCTTCTCAATGGAATGTTTGATCGCCTCAATCGCTTCGTCTTTGGGGAGGACGCCACTGATGGCGAAGAAGCACGTTTGCATGATGGTGTTAACACGCCCGCCCATGCCGGTGTCCTTCGCCACTTTGTAACCATCAATGATATAGAAACGAATCTTCTTGGCGATCATTTGCTCTTGCACTTTGCGCGGCAGCTCGTCCCACACCGTATCAACGCTAAAGGGACTGTTGAGCAAAAACGTCGCGCCCTCTTCGGCGTTCTTCAGCATGTCGAATCGTTCAAGGAAATTAAATTGGTGGCAAGCAACGAAGTTCGCCGACGTGATGAGATACGACGAGTGAATCGGTTTGGGACCGAAGCGCAAATGCGAACTGGTGGTTGACCCCGACTTCTTAGAGTCGTAGACGAAATATCCTTGGGCGTAGTTCGGCGTGTCTTCGCCGATGATCTTGATCGAGTTTTTGTTGGCGCCCACCGTGCCATCCGCGCCGAGTCCGTAGAACATGGCGCGCACCGTGCCGGGCATTTCAGTGCTGAATGATTTATCGTAAGTGAGACTCGAATGAGTCACGTCGTCCAAGATGCCGAGGGTGAAATGATTCTTGGGTTTCTCCTTCTTCAGTTCGTCGTAAACGGCTTTGACCATTGCCGGGGTGAATTCCTTTGAAGAGAGTCCATAGCGTCCGCCGACGATTCGCGGCATCACCTTGAACGGGGCGAGTCCATTAACTAATCCCTCATGCAAGGCGGTGATCATATCTACATACAACGGCTCGCCTGCGCTGCCGGGTTCTTTGGTGCGATCTAACACGGCAATGGCTTTGACGCTGGCGGGCAATGTCTTGACACAATGCTCAATGGAGAAGGGACGATAGAGATGCACTTTGAGCAAACCGATTTTTTCGCCGCGCGCCGATAAAAATTCCACCGTCTCTTGAATCACTTCGCACGATGAACCCATGCTGACGATGACGCGCTCGGCGTCGGGCGCGCCGACGTATTCGAACAAGTGATATTGTCGTCCGGTGATCTCGGCGAAGTGATCCATTGTGTTTTGCACCACCGCCGGACAAACGAAGTAATAAGGATTCGAAGCCTCACGCGCTTGAAAGAACACATCCGGGTTTTGGGCAGAACCCCGCATCACCGGCCGCTCGGGCGAGAGTCCGCGCCCCCGATGTTTGCGTACCAGTTCATCATCAATCATGGCGCAGATGTCATCCTCGTTCAGCTGTTCGATCTTCATCACCTCGGCCGAGGTGCGGAAGCCGTCGAAGAAGTGCATGAAGGGGACGCGGGCTTCTAACGTGGCGGCGTGAGATATGAGGGCAAAGTCCATCACCTCTTGCACCGAGTTGGAACACAACATCGCCCAACCGGTTTGGCGCACTGCCATTACGTCGGAGTGATCGCCAAAGATCGAAAGGGCGTGCGCGGCGATTGCCCGCGCGCTGACGTGAAAGACGGTTGAGGTTAACTCTCCGGCGATCTTATACATGTTGGGGATCATCAACAACAAACCTTGTGAGGCGGTGAAGGTGGTGGTGAGCGCTCCGGTCATCAGTGCGCCATGCACCGCGCCCGCCGCGCCGCCTTCGCTCTGCATCTCTTGCACGAATGGCACCGTGCCCCAGATATTTTTCTTGCCTTCACTCGACCATTGATCTGCCCATTCGCCCATTGAGGACGAGGGCGTGATGGGGTAGATGGCGATCACTTCGCTTACTTTGTGGGCAATGTAGGCCGCCCCTTCGTTGGCATCAATCGTTACTTTTTTTCTCTCAGTCATAGTCGCCTCGTTTATTAGACCGACGTGCTTCGCAAGACCGCGTCGGTCTTGTAAACCGCGTCGGTCTTATCAGGTAAGCCTATTACTCCTCTGTCATAGTCACTAGTGATATATGACAGTATCTCGGATGACTAGTATCCACTTTTGAATGACAAAGACCTGTGAGGTTTTGCTAAACATCACAGGTCTTTGTTGGGGATTTAAAACAAAGGGCGAAGAACAGCGAAAGACCCTTCGGGTTTTGGGCAGGCGAATGAATTCGCGGCAACAAAAAGCGAAACCCGCCTGCGCGGGTTTTGCTAGCCGCCGCACGGCGATGAAGTCGCCGCGCTACAAAATTACGCCGCGTGAATTCGGTTTTACCATAAGGCGGGTTTGGAGAATGTACCGCGTTATAAAACACGGAAGCCGCCCTGCGGCGGCTTCGTACCTTTTCGCCGAAGCTACTGGGGGGAGTGTCAACATTATCTTCAAATCAACGAGTGTTGTCAATCACTTTTTAACCAAACTTGATCACCACGATTTTTAAATAATGCTCCCCCTCACTCGGGAAATCCACTTCTGGTTCATGCTTCATGTCTGCGATCTTTACTGATAACTGTTCACCGATCACTTTCTTAATCTGACTCATAAACTGTTTTTCACTTACCTCTGCCGCGTTGGCGCAAGCGATCAAGTAGCCATTCGGCGCAACAACTTTGGCGGCGAGCGACACTAAATCGGCGTAATCGCGCTGAATCGAAAAGCGCGATTCTTTTGTGGTGGAGTAGGGCGGCGGATCGAGAATCACGATGTCGAATTTTTGATCGCGCTTGCCGAATCGTTTCAGCCAGTCGAACACATCGCCGCGAATAAAATCTTTAGGGTCGGGCGTGAAGCCGTTAAGCGTTGCATTTTCCTTTCCCCATTCCAAATACTTTTTAGAAATATCAATGTTCACTGCGCGGGTCGCGCCACCTACTAAAGCCGCCACTCCGAAGCCGCAGGTGTAAGCAAAACAGTTCAAGACGGTTTTATCTTTAGCGTTGTCACGAACCCACGCCCGCATCTCGCGCATATCCAAAAATAATCCGCTGCTTAAACCATCGGCGGGGCGGATGATGAATTTGATTCCGTTTTCTGTGACGATCACTTGATCAACGGGGTCGCCGATGATCGGCGTGGGTGGCGCGAGTGAATCAAGTTGCGCTTTGGAAAGTTTGCTGGCTTCGGTGGGGCGATATTTGATATAAACAGATCGAGCGTGAGTCTTTTCGGCGATCTCACGCAACAGGTCAAGAGGCGGCGTCACCTTGAGTCCGGCACTGTAAAGATTGGCGATCAAAACATCGGCGTAGCGATCAACGGTCAGGTCAGGGAATCCATCGGCGGCGCGATGAATGAGACGATAGGTATCGGTGTGAGTCGAATTGAGGAGAGAGTCGCGGCGGGCGAGGGCGGAGGAGATTTTTTGAGGGAGGGACACGAGGATGTTTTACCACATTTCCTCACCCCCCGACCCCCTCTCCCGAAAATAAAAACCAAAGGCATTTTCTGGAGAGGGGTTGGGGGTGAGGACTACTTTGCCATTCTCTGCCCCGCCGTCAACATCCACTTCACCAACATCGTCGCGGCAAGCATCACCAACGCTTGACGATCATCTTTGACCATCGGCAGATCGAAACCGAAGAGATGGGCGATGACGAAGATGGCGCTCATTATGCCGAGCAACGACAACACGATACGATGCCCCCACGAAAAAACGATCTTCACTTGCCGATCATGAATCTTGGCGACGTGGCACATTGCGTAACCGATCAGCAAGAGCAACACCAGCGTCTCGCGATAGCTGATGTGCAGTGATGATTCGTTGAGCGAGAGTGTGGTGAAGACTAGAACGGCGGCGAGCGTCGCCAACAGTCCTTCGAGGGGATTTGGTTTATGACGGGGGAGTGGTGCGGTGTTCATGGCTAGTGATAATCGTCAGATCATTTTTTCCGTCGAAACAGCATAAATAACAAGATCGCCGTCGCCGCGATCCACACCCAACTTAATTCACCCGGGCCCTCGCGCCCGGTTCTTGCCTCTTCACGTTTAATGTGGATCAAACGATACGGTTTTGAAATTTGTTCTAACTCTTCATCGCTGATCGTGTACGGATCGATTCTGCCAAAGGCCTGCGCCGCGAAGCCGCTATCTATCATCAACTGCCGCACCAGCGACAGCCGACTCGGATCGTTGCCGACCTCTTCGGCGACCCCACGCCACCAACCATCGGGTAGCCACACTTCCACATTTGGATTCTTAATCATATTGCGATACCAATCGGAGATCGATCCGAATCCGGCGAGGCAGTAGAGTTCGCCATTTGAGACGGTGTAATTGACCGGGGTGCGCCGCAGCTGTCCGCTTTTGCGCCCGATGTGAGTCAGCACCATGATGCGCCCGCCATACTTGGGTGATATGTTGAGGGCGGGGCCCAAACCGAGTCGCCACATCAACAGCATAAACGGGTTGAGGAATTTTTTGAAGAAAGGACGGAGAGATGATTCAAAGTTGGAGTTCATAGCGCGGCTTCCAGCCGCAAATGAACAATGAAACAATGAACAATGAAACAATGTTTGCGCCGCAGTTGAGCTGCGGAGCGAACCGTGAGACCGCGTCGGTTTTTAAAACCGACGCGGTCTGTGTTGCGCTACCTCAAATCTGCCGCACCGATTGCGGCGTGCGCCGCCGCCAACCGCGCAATGGGGACGCGGAACGGCGAACAGCTGACGTAATTCAAACCGAGCTTGTGACACAGCGCGATAGATTTAGGATCGCCGCCATGCTCACCACAGATTCCTATTTCGAGTCCGGGTCGTTTGCTGCGTCCGGCTTTCACTGCCATGTCCATCAACTTGCCCACGCCAAACTCGTCAATCGAGGCAAATGGATTCTCCGGCAAAATTTCTTTTTCCAAATACTCCATCAAGAATCCCGTTTCGGCGTCGTCGCGCGAAATGCCGTACGTCGTTTGCGTCAGATCGTTTGTGCCGAAGGAGAAGAACTGCGCGTACTCGGCGATCTCATCGGCGGTCAATGCCGCGCGCGGTATTTCGATCATCGTCCCGAATTTGTAATCCACGTCCATCCCTTGTTCCTTCATCACGATCTTCGCTTCTTCTTCAAGCGCGGTCTGTTGAACTTTGAGTTCGTTGACGTGTGACGTTAAGGGGATCATCACTTCGGGATGCACGTCAACGCCATCTTTGGCGCACTGGCACGCCGCTTCAAGGATCGCCCGCACTTGCATCCGCGTCAGGTCGGGCATGTGGATTCCGAGTCGCACGCCGCGCAAGCCCAACATCGGGTTGGCTTCACGCATGGATTCAACTGCACCTAACATCTTTTGCTTCTGCTGCAGATCCATTTTCAAGGAATCTACTTCGCGTTGATCGTCGTGCAAACGCTTTTTTAGCTCGGCGATGTCTCGCAATTGTTCCTCACGACTTGGCAAAACCGAAGCCGCCTCTTGGCTTGCCGTTTGACGCACGGCCTCGATGCTCTCCATCATGCGGCGTCTCTGCTCAACTTTATCCGCCAGCTCTTGAATGATCTTTTGCCGATCTTCTATCTGCACTTCTAACACGGCGACCGCGCGCAGCAAGCCATCGTGACTCGGCAGGAACTCGTGCATCGGCGGATCGATCAAGCGGATGATCACCGGCAAGCCGTCCATCGCGCGGAAGAGTCCGTCGAAGTCGGCGCGTTGGTAAGGCAACAGCTGCGCCAGCGCGGCTTTGCGTTCTTCTTCGCTCTTCGCCAAGATCATTTGCTGCACGAAGGGCAAACGCTCGGTTTCAAAAAACATGTGCTCGGTGCGGCACAGACCAATGCCCTCGGCGCCATACTCGCGCGCCCGTTTAGCGTCACGCGGGTAATCGGCATTTGCCCATACACCCAACACGCGAATAGCATCCGCCCACGACAAAAGTTTGATCAAATACGGATCGTTGAAGTCAGGGATGATCGTCTCCAATTTTCCGGAATAGACTTCGCCGGTGGTGCCGTCTAACGAAATGTAATCACCCTCTTTAAAGGTGCGGCCTTTCACGGTGAAGCATCGTCCCTCAACATTCACATCCATCTCGGCGATGCCGACGACTGCCGGTTTGCCGAACTGCCGCGCCACCAACGCGGCGTGACTTGTGCGCCCACCGCGGCTCGTCAAAATTCCTTTGGCGGCGATCATGCCATGCACGTCATCCGGTTTTGTTTCGGGGCGCACCATGATCACATCTTTCTTGTCGTGTTTGCCCCACTTCTCGGCGGTGTCGGCGTCGAAGACGATCATGCCGACGGCTGCGCCGGGCGAGACGTTGAGACCTTTGGCGATCACGTCTCGCTTCTGTTTCGGATCGAATTGCGGATGCAAGAAGAAATCCACATGGTCGGGCGAGACGCGTTTAACAGCTTCCACGCGCGAGATCAATTTTTCTTCCGCCTGTTCCACCGCAATGCGGATCGCCGCTTGCGCTGTGCGTTTGGCGGCGCGCGTTTGCAACATCCACAGTTTGCCGCGCTCAATGGTGAACTCAATATCTTGTGTTTCTTTATAAGACTTCTCTAGCTGCTTGCAGAATTTTTCTAACTGCGCGTAGAGTTTGGGCATCTGCGCCTTCATCTCGCTGATGGGCATCGGCATCCGCGTTCCGGCAACTACGTCTTCGCCTTGCGCGTTAAGTAAAAAGTCGCCTTCCATTTCGTTGCGCCCATCCGAGACGTTGCGCGTGGTCAACACACCCGTGCCACAGTCCTGCCCCATGTTGCCGAAGACCATCGTCACAATGTTGACGGCAGTGCCGAGGTTGTGCGGAATCTTTTCGTGGTTGCGATAATCAAAGGCGCGTTTGCCGTTCCACGATTTGAACACGGCTTCAGTTGCCAGATTAAGTTGTTCGTAGGGATCGGTGGGGAAATCACGTCCGGCTTTTTCGCGGACGATCTTTTTAAATTCGGCGGTGATCACTTGCAAGTCTTCGGGTTGCAAATCCGCGTCGTTGGTGACGCCACGTTTGTGACGATAGGCTTCCAATACTTTTTCAAAATCATCTTTGGCGATGCCCATCACGACCGAGCCAAACATCTGCACCAAACGCCGATACGAGTCATAGACAGAGCGCGGGTTTTGCGTCAGCCCGATCATGCCCTCGGCCGTTTCGTCGTTGAGCCCGATGTTCAACACGGTGTCCATCATGCCGGGCATAGAGAATTTGGCGCCCGAACGACACGAGACGAACAACGGGTTGGCGGCATCCCCGAATTTTTTGCCGGTCGCTTTCTCCACTTCTTTCAGCGCGGCAAGTTCTTGATCCCACATCCCCGCCGGAAAATTTTCATCGGCGGCGAGATAGGTGTTGCAGGCTTCCGTCGTCACCGTGAATCCCGGCGGCACAGGCAAGCCGCGCCGCGCCATGTCGGCTAACCCGGCGCCTTTGCCGCCCAGCAGAGTCCGCACCCCTTCCGGGTTTTTGGCGTACTTCTCCGCTTGATCCACTTCATCAAAAAGATAGACCCATTTCTTTTTCACTTTTGCAATTTTAGTTCGCCGCGTTAAAACTTTTTGTGACATAGATGACCTCCAAGGGGTGAGAGAGATGAGTTGCCATGACTCTAAAGGTAGCCCGCACGCCAGTTGCGTGTCGGAAATCACTTACCAGAATAGCAAACTGTCACGAAAAATTCAATGACTTCTTACACGCCCGATACGGAAGTTTGCTACTGACATAAACTGTGTCGGGCGGGTAATATGACCAATGCTGGGGGAATTGGCTGAGGAGATCACGATGACCACAAACGGCGAAATTCAATTGGATGCACTACTCCCGCCCGATATGGCAGCGAAGGCGGAAGCGATTGGCGTGCGCAAAGCCAATATGAATTGGCTCAGCATGTTCACACTCTCGGTGATGGCGGGAGCGTTCATCGCCATTGGAGCGATCTTCTCGACCACCGTTAGCGCGGGCGCCGCCGATTTGCCCTTTGGCGTGACTCGCCTTCTCGCCGGTTTAGTTTTTTCGCTGGGCTTGATCTTGGTCATCGTCGGCGGGGCAGAGTTGTTCACCGGAAATAATTTGATCGTCATGGCGTGGGCGAGCGGCAAAGTGACCACTATGCAACTGTTGCACAATTGGGTGATTGTCTATGTGGGCAACTTCGTCGGTTCGTTTGCCACGGCGATGCTGATGTTCATCAGTGGTCAATACTTGTTTGGCAAAGGCGTGGTGGGTTTAGCCGCGCTCATCACCGCCAACACAAAATCCGGTCTCGATTTTATTCCGGCGATTGCTTTGGGCGTGATGTGCAACGCCATCGTTTGCCTTGCCGTGTGGCTCACCTTTAGCGCGCGCACGACCACGGATCGCATCTTGGCGATCATTCCGCCCATCACGGCGTTTGTGGCGGCGGGCTTTGAACACAGCATCGCTAATATGTATTTCATCCCTATTGGCTTATTCATCAAAGCAAGTGCGGCGCAAAATTTTTGGGGGATGATTCAAAAGACTCCCGACGATTTCCCATTTCTCACTTGGGATCGATTCTTCATCAATAACCTGCTGCCCGTCACCATCGGCAACATCATCGGCGGGGCGTTGTTGGTGGGGGTGGTGTATTGGTTTGTGTATTTGAGGAAGAGCATGTAAAACGTAAACACGTAGACAGGTAGACACGTACCTGTTTACCTGTCTACGTGTTTCCCTTTTTCCCTATTTCCCACGTTTTATGTTAATCACTATCAACAATCAATCCATTGAAGCCCGCGAAGGTCAAACCCTGATCGAGATCGCCCGCGAACAGCACATCACGATTCCGACGTTGTGCTATCACAAAGATTTATCTACCGTCGGGTCGTGCCGTTTGTGCGTGGTGGAAGTGGAAGGCGCAAAGACTCCGCAAGCGGCGTGCGGCGTGATTGTGCGTGAGGGGATGAAGGTGCGAACCGAATCGGATGAGCTGACTCGCGCGCGGAAAACGATCCTCGAATTGCTGCTCACTAATTACAGCGATAACGATCTTCAAGGTGATACCGAGTTTTTACGTTGGGTGAAACTTTATGGCGCGACTCGCCCCGAAGGATCGATCACTCGCGTTGAACACAAGGTGAACAGCGATCCGAATCCGTTTGTGTGGGTGGACTTCAACAAATGTATTTTATGCACGCGCTGTGTGCGCGCTTGCGCCGAAGTGCAAGGGCGATTCGTCTGGCGCACCAGTGAGCGCGGGGCAAGCACGCAAATCGCCGCCGGACTTGGCACGACGATGCTCGAAGCGCGATGCGAATCATGCGGCGCGTGTGTTGCCTACTGCCCGACGGGCGCGCTGGATAACAAAATGTCCATTGAGGCAGGCAAACCCGATAAAGTAGTGACGACCACTTGCACCTATTGTGGAGTCGGCTGCCAACTTGATCTCAACATAAAAGATAACAAGATCATCCGCGTCACCTCGAACCCCAACGCGCCCGTCAATGGAATGCACTTGTGCGTCAAAGGTCGTTATGGTTATGACTTCGTTCATCATTCGGATCGACTCACTAAGCCTCTTGTCCGTGAATACCTATTGCAAGGGAAACAAAGGAAAGATGGAAATAGAGGGAAATGGGTTGAGGTGAGTTGGGATGTCGCGCTCGATATTACTGCGAGGAAATTAAGGGAGGCGCGCGATCAGTTTGGCGGCGACAGTATCGGTGTTCTTTCTTCGGCGAAATGTTTGAACGAAGAAAATTATTTGATGCAAAAATTTGCGCGGCAGGTGATCGGCACAAATAACATTGATCACTGCGCGCGGCTTTGACACAGCAGCACCGTCGCCGGTCTGGCGACCTCTTTTG
>CAKKQG010000096.1:0-1625 GCA_919901875.1 Anaerolineales bacterium | reverse complement strand
GTCTTCGGCGCGATGATCCGTCAAGCGGTTTTGAATCGCAAGATGAAACTCGTCGTTGCCGACCCACGCAAGATTGATATTACAGAATTTGCCACGTTACACATACGCCAACGTCCCGGCACTGATGTGGCATTGATTAACGGTTTGATGCACATCATTTTGCAAAAAGGTTGGGAAGATAAAAAATTTATCGCCGAGCGCACCGAAGGCTTTGACGAATTTAAATCTGTTGTGGATGGATACACGCCGGAAAAAGTTTCGGAGATCACTGGCGTCCCGATTGAGAAATTGTATGAGGCGGCGGAAATTTTAGCGACGAATAAACCGATGGCGGTGATATGGGCGATGGGCATCACCCAGCACATCACGGGCGTGCGCAACGTGATGGACTTGGCGAATCTGCAAATGCTGTTGGGTAACATGGGCCTGCCGGGCGGCGGCGTGAATCCGTTGCGTGGACAGAACAACGTGCAAGGCGCGTGCGATATGGGCGGTCTGCCGAATGTGTATACGGGCTATCAAGCGGTTACCGATGAGAAGGTAAGAGGAAAATTTGCAGAGGCGTGGGGGTTGGCAAAGGATGAATTAGGAATTATGAACGCTTCGCGTGAAAATTTCATCCTTCATAATTCACGCGAAGCGTTCATCCTTTCAAATAAAGTTGGCTTGACCGTGACCGAGATGATTCCGCTGGCGGGTGAGGGGAAGATCAAGGCGCTCTACATCTTGGGCGAAGACCCGATCATGAGCGACCCTGATTCAAAACATATTCGTCATTGTTTTGAAAAATGTGACTTCGTTGTTCTCCAAGAAATCTTTCCATCGGAGACTTCCAAGTATGCCGATGTATTGTTGCCCGGCGTGAGCTTTGCCGAAAAGACCGGCACGTTCACCAACACCGAGCGGCGAATCCAAATGTGCCACAAAGCGATTGAGCCGACAGGCGAAGCGCGCGATGATTGGCGCATCACGGCTGAACTTGCGAAAAAGATTCTTGAGGGGGATGGTCGCGCTGTAAACGGCGGCATCCACGCCGGATGGGATTACGCGAACACGGCAGAGATCATGAAAGAGATCGCCGCGCTCACGCCGAGTTATGCCGGAGTGACTCACGAGCGATTAGATCGCGGCGAGCGATTGCAATGGCCCGTGAAGAGTCTCGATCACGCTGGCACGCCGATTCTGCACATTGGCGCGTTCCCGCGCGGCAAGGGCAAGTTCGCGCCGATTGATCATGTCCCGCCTGCCGAGCGACCTGATGATGACTACCCGATGATCTTAAGCACCGGGCGCGTGTTATATCACTGGCACGGCGGCGAGATGACGCGCCGCGCGAAGGGTTTGATGGAAGTGTATGGGCATACGTTGGTCGAATTGAATCCTGATGATGCGACTCGACTCGGGTTGAATGGAAAGAGGCGAGTGCGAATTACTTCGCGGCGCGGGGAGATCGAAGCCGAAGCGTGGATCACGGATCGTGTGCCGCCCGGCATGGTCTACGCCAACTTCCACTTCCCCGAAGCGAACGCGAATGAGCTGACGATTGCCGCGCTCGATCCTGTTTCTAAAATTCCGGAATATAAGGTGTGTGCGGTGAGGGTGGAGAGGGTTTGAGATTGGAGATT
>CAKKQG010000095.1:3292-9997 GCA_919901875.1 Anaerolineales bacterium | reverse complement strand
GACCCGATCACCCTCAATCGAATTCAAAGCGTCGCCCCGACAACTAAAGCGACAACGTCGGCGGCGGTGAATAAAACATCTGGCGCATTTGGCGCGACGCTGAACAACGCTTTAGACGGACTGAGCCAAATGCAAATGACCTCGGACCAAGCGATTCAAAAACTGGCGGCCGGCGAGAACGTAGACCTGCATCAAGTGATGATCGCCGCCGAAGAAACCGACATCGCCTTCCGCGTGGCGCTTTCCATGCGCGATAAATTAGTCGAGGCGTATCAAGAAGTAATGCGAATGCAAGTGTAGCAAAATATGAATCAATTCATCGCTCAAATCACCGGACTCTGGAAACGCATCACCCCTGTGCAGCGGATCGTCGTTGGCGTTGCCACGATCATCGGCCTCCTCCTCATCAGCGCCTACGTCTGGTGGGCGAGTTCGCCCGATTACGCCGTCGCCTTCACCGGTTTAAGTGAAGCCGACGCCGGCGCTATCGTAGAGAAACTCAAGACTCAGGCTATTCCATACCGTTTGCGCGACGCTGGCACCGTACTCGTACCTGCGGCGCAGGTCTACGACGTGCGTTTGAGCATGGCGAAGGATGGTGTCCCAGCCGGTTCTACAGTCGGCTTTGAATTGTTCAACACCAACTCATTCGGTCTCACCGAGTTCAGTCAAAAAGTAAATTATCAACGCGCGTTAGAAGGCGAACTCGCCCGCACGATTGAATCCATCGGCACAGTTAAAGCGGCGCGAGTGCATATCGTCGTCCCGGCCCAAACGCTTTACACCGATCAGCAAAAACCCACCACCGCTTCAATCACCATGCAGCTCAAACCGGGCAAACAATTGGACGCCGGACAAGTTCAAGCCATTACCCATTTAGTTGCCTCCAGCATCGAGGGGCTCAAACCGCAGAACGTCGTGATCGTTGACTCCAGCGGGCAGCTGCTCTCAGCCGGATTCAAATCTGAAAATGATTTGGGCTTTGGACTCTCCGACGATCAACGGGTGGCGCAGCGCAAGTACGAGACCCTGATCGAAAACAAAGTGCAAGATATATTGACGCAAGTGTTGGGACCCAACAAATCCATCGTGCGCGTCACCGCTTATCTGAACTGGGATCAAAGCGAGACAACGGCGAAGACCTTCAGCGCGCCGGTGCTGCGTTCATCGTCGGTCATCAGTGAAACGTACAGCGGCAGTGGCGCCGTCCCCGGCGGCATCCCCGGCGCTTCGTCCAATTTACCGGGCGGCGCCCCGTCGTATCAAACCACCATCACCAACACCACCGGCACAAACTACGTCCGCTCTGAAACCACCAATAATTACGAAGTGAACGGCGCGCAAACGCGCACGGTCATCGCGCCGGGACAAATCAAAAAGTTAAGCGTCTCGGTGATGGTGGACAACGTGACCGACGAAAAAATAAAAACCGCGCTGACCAATGTCGTCACACTTGCCGCCGGAATTGACGCCACGCGCGGCGATCAGGTGGCGCTGCAATCTATCCAATTTGATCGCAGCTATTTTAAACAACAAACGGCGGACATCGCCAGCCAACAGCAACAAGACCTCTATGCTCAAATCGGTATTTGGATCGCGCTGGGCATCGTGATTCTAGTTCTGTTGTGGTTCACTCAACGGGTCCTGAACAACTTGAAGTTGCGCGCCGGGCAAGATGTGTGGACGCCGTTGATCGGTGAACCGACCGCACAACAAGCTCTGCAATCTGCCGCCACTGCGGCGGCGGCACTCCGCCCACCGGCAGCGACAAACGCCTTGACCGCCTCCGCCGAAGAAAAGGTCAAAGCGCCACCTTCTTATCAAAACATCACTATCGCCGCCACCCAGTCAATGCCGCCCGAAATTGAACGGATGCAGAAAGTGATCATCCGCACCGTGGAACAACGCCCGGCAATTACGGCGCAAGTCATTCGCCTTTGGTTAGAGGAAGATGGACAAACCAAGTAACTCTAATGTCGCGGTTCAAACAGGCATACACAAAGCGGCGATCTTGCTCGCCAACTTGGGCGTCGAGAACTCGGCCGAAGTGTTGAAGGACGTTTCGGAGGAGCATCTGGAACGGGTGATGCTGGCGCTTTCCAACTTAGGCGCGGTATCAATGGACGAGCGCAATAACGTCATCGCCGAAGCGTATCAACTCATTGACGCCGCCGAAAATTTACAGAGCGGCGGGATTAGCTATGCCAAGCAATTGCTCTCGCGCACCGTGGGGCAGCGACGCGGCTCAGAGATTTTAGAACGTATCACCGCGCATCAACTGACCTCATTCGATTTTGTGCGCGCCGTCGCCCCGGCGCAAGTGGCGGGTTATTTGCAAGATGAACACCCGCAAACTGTGGCGGTGGTGATGTCGTATCTCGAACCCAAACAAGCGGGCGCAGTGATGGCGGCATTACCCGAAGCCATGCGCGGCGAAGTGGCGTTACGCATCGCCGGGATGGAGCGCATCAGCCCGCACATCATCTCGCAAGTGGAAAAAGGGCTGGAACGCAAACTTTCGGCCGTCGTCAGCCCATCGGACATGCCCACTGCGGGTGGAGTTAATTTTTTGGTAAAGATGCTCAACCAAGTAGATCGTGGAACAGAAAAAAGCATCTTGAGCGGATTGGAAATCAGCAACCCGCATCTGGCCGAGGACGTGCGCAGCAAGATGTTCACCTTTGAAGATTTGATCAAGCTCGATGACCGTTCCATTCAGCGCATCTTGCGCGATGTCGCCAAAAACGATCTGGTGATGGCGCTCAAGGGCGCGAGCGAAGACGTGCGTAATTTGATCTTCAAGAATATGTCCAGCCGCGCGGCGCAAATGCTTAAAGAGGAATTGGATGTGAGCGGGCCGGCGCACTTGAAGAATGTCTACGAAGCGCAGAAACGAGTGGTGGAAGTGATTCGCGCCCTCGAAGCTTCGGAAGAAATTGTGATCCAACGGGAAGGGCAGCAGTCGGAATATGTTGGGTAACGTGATCAAAGCTGTCAAAGTGCATGTGCAAACGGCGCCACTCAGGTTGAAGGCGCCAGCCCGCCAAGCGCGAGCCGCCGCACCTGACGACAATGCCTCACCCGCAATGGCGGCACTCCAAGCTGCGTCGCCATCGTCAGCGATGGTCGATGATGAGTCAGCTTCCGCGCTGAGTCCGGATGAGCAAGCGTTAGTAGAAACGGCGCGCGGCGAAGCGGATCGCATCATGCTCACCGCCAATCATCAAGCGGCCGAAGTGTTGCGCGCCGCCCAATCTCATGGGTTTGAAGCTGGACGGGCCGAGTCACACGCTGCCAACGAGTCGGAAGTGAAAGCGACCTTGATTGCCGCGCAACATATTTTTGAAGAGAGCCGCTTATGGCGCGCGGAAATGTTGACTCGATCTGAAGCGTCGGTGATTGGCTTGGTTAAAGAGGTCGCCGAGAAATTGTTTGGCGAGGGTTTTGAACTGCCGCCCGAACAACTGCAGCAGGTGGTGAACCGGGCGTTAGAGCAGGCGCGCAACTTGGGCAACCCGCGAGTGCGTTTGCACCCTCAAGATGCGACGCTGCTTAAATCATTATGCCCGCCCGATTTAGTGTTAGTGCCAGACGAGACGATCAAACGCGGCGGCTGTCAGATCGAAGCCGAGCGCGGCGCGGTAGATAGTCGAATCGAAACGCAATTAAATGAAATAAGCAAAACGTTGGATCGCTCATGACTTTAACTTCCTTCACACCCATGCCGTTCCCTCTCGCTCCCGATCTGTCGCGTATGCGCCAGGCTGTGTCTCACTCACGCACTGTTAAAACGACGGGACGGGTGACGCAAATTATTGGTCTCACCATTGAAGCGCAAGGTCTCGATAGCGAGTTGGGCGAAACCGTTGAGATTCATTACAACTCGCACGGTCTCTTGCTGGCCGAAGTCGTGGGGTTTAAAGAATCTCGCGCCGTGTTGATGCCGTTGGGCGAGATGAATGGCATTCAGCCCGGGGCAAAGGTGATCGCTACAGGCGAGCACTTCCGCGCCCCCGTTGGCAAAATGTTGTTAGGCCGAGTGCTGGATGGGTTGGGCAATCCGATTGATGGCAAGGGTCGGTTGAACAACGTTCACTACGCGCCCATCGTCAGCCATGCGCCGCACCCTCTCACCCGCCGCCCGATCAACGAAGTGATGTCTACCGGCGTGCGCGTGATCGATTCGTTGTTGACCTGCGGCAAAGGACAGCGCTTGGGAATTTTTTCGGGGAGCGGCGTCGGCAAAAGCACGCTGATGGGCGCGATTGCGCGCAACTCGCGCAGCGATGTGTCGGTGATTGCCTTGATCGGTGAACGCGGGCGCGAAGTGCAAGAATTTATTGAACACAACTTGGGCGAAGAAGGACTCAAACGATCCGTGATTGTGGTTTCCACGTCCGACCAGCCAGCCTTAATCCGCCTTAAGGGCGCGTGGGTGGCGACGGCTATTGCCGAAGGTTTCCGCGACGAAGGACTCGACGTGACGTTATTGCTCGACTCGGTGACGCGGGTAGCGATGGCGCAACGCGAGATCGGTCTGGCGATTGGCGAGCCACCGGCGAGCAAAGGCTACACGCCTTCGGTCTTTGCGCTGTTGCCAAAATTAATGGAACGGGCAGGCACCTCGGCGCGAGGCACCATCACCGGTTTCTACACCGTGTTGGTTGAAGGCGATGATTTCAACGAACCTATCTCGGATGCGGCGCGATCCATTTTAGATGGACACATCATGCTCACGCGCGATCTGGCGGCGCGCAATCATTATCCGGCGATTGACGTGTTGCACTCGGTGAGTCGCGTGATGCCAGCCGTCACCGAAAGTGATCATCGCGCTCATGCCAGCAAACTTCGCCGCCTGTTAGCGGTTTACGAAAAAGCGCGCGACCTGATCAACATTGGAGCTTACGTCAAAGGTTCGGATGCCGAGATTGACGAAGCCATTGAACTCATGCCGCGTGCGTTGGAATTTTTGCAACAAGACACGGAGCCGACAGATTACAACGAGGCTAAAGAATGGTTGAGAAAAATGCTTGCCGCATAAAAGAAGCAAATTCAAACTACAAACTACAAAACTACAAATTTGAGATTTGAGGTTTGAAATTTGAAGTTTGAAATTTTTTGAAATTCTATGTCACTGACATTCACCCTACAACCCGTTTTAAATTACCGCCAGCGCATCGTGGAGTCGTTGGAGATGGCGCTCGCCCGCTTGTTGAGGGCGGAACAAGACACGTTGAAAGACATAGCCATGCTGCGCGAGGTAGAACATGATCTCTTCGCCGACTTGGCTGCGCGCCAACAAGGATTGATTGATTTAACTGTTGTTTTTCAATTGCGCGCACAACTTAAAACAGTGGGCGCGCGTTTAGCAGTCCATACACGGACTTTGAATGAAGTGCGCCAACAAATTGCCAACGTCCGGACGGAGATCGTCAACGCGCAACAAGAAAAAGAAACGTTGGAAAACTTAAAAGCCAAAGAGGAAGCTAAATGGCAATTGGCAGAAGCGGCGCGCGAAGCGCGCGAGCGCGACGACATTTACATCGCCCGCGCCCATCGCCTGCAGGAGGCAGATCATGTCTGAGGATCGTTTAGGTTTATCGGGCTTGTCCGATTTCAAAATGCAAACCGCCATGTTGCAGATCATGGTGCAACTGCTCAAAGAGCTGAAGGAGCTTTCGCGCTCCACAAAGGCAGCCGCAACAGGCGCGACGGCAACCGCATCGGGTGAATGGATCGCCAGCGGAGATCGCAACATCGGCGCCGCCAATCCATCGTCATTCGATCAACTCATCGAGGACGCTTCGGGAAAATACAGTCTTGATCCGGCATTGGTCAAAGCGGTCATTCACGCCGAATCAAATTTCAATCCGCGCGCCACGTCTAAAGCGGGCGCGCAAGGGCTGATGCAGTTGATGCCCGGCACGGCGAGCGGCTTGGGCGTGCAGGACTCTTACGACCCGGCGCAAAACGTTGAGGGGGGAACGCGCCTGCTGAAGAGACTTTTGAATAAATACGATCAGAATGTTTCGTTGGCTCTGGCGGCCTACAACGCCGGCAGTGGCGCGGTAGATAAATACGGCGGCATTCCGCCTTACGCGGAAACGCAGCGCTACGTGCCAAGAATTTTGAGCCTGTATAAAACGTATCGCAATAGAAAATAAAAAGCGAGGACACTATGCCCGAACTCATGAACGACATCACCACGCAAGTTTTACAAAACGCGCTGAGCGGTCTCAACAAACGGCAGCAAGTGATCGGTCACAACATCGCCAACGCCGAAACACCCGGCTATCAAGCGCTGGCAGTGAATTTTGAGAATCAGTTGCAGCGCGCGCTCACCGTAAATCAAAACCCGGCGCTGGAACGCACGGACGCCCTGCATCTCGCTACGCCCGCGCCGCGCGCGTTGGGCGCGCAAGTGGACGCGCGGCAAAACAGCTCCATGCGCCTCGACGGCAACAACGTGGACATTGATCTCGAAATGAGTCAACTGGCCGAGACGTCCATTCAGTATCAATCGCTCACGCAGCTGGTGAGCAAAAAACTTGCGCTGCTGAAAAGCATTGCCATTGGCAGATAGCCGATGGCTGATGGCAGATAGCCAATGGCTGATAGTCGAAAGTTATTTGCAATAAGCCATCTGCAATTCGCTATATGCGCTATATGCTATACGCCATTCGCCATCTGCTATTCGCCATTCGC
>CAKKQG010000095.1:0-3192 GCA_919901875.1 Anaerolineales bacterium | reverse complement strand
CTAATGAAGCAAGCCTACTTCCCAAAGAGGAAGAGGCAAAGGTAGAAGTCAGTAACATCACAGTCGTCCCAAGTGAAGCGCCCAAAGAAGCAAACGTTAAAGAAGAGGTCGCTACACCGCAATCGCCATCACGCCTTACAGAATCTGCACCGGCGCGCGTAGAAGCCAACCAACCTATTCTGCAAACAAACGCCCCCGCGCCAGACCCGAAGGGTTTTGAAAACCCTTCGGGTCTTCCCTCCTCAATGGCGCAGTTGCCCGAACCCGTGCGTCCTATCGTGATGAACATTCAACGCTTAACGCAAGAAGGCGCGAGCGAAGTGAAATTGCAACTGCAACCCGACTCACTTGGGCGGGTGGATGTGCAATTGAATTACGACGGCGGGCAAGTGCGTGTGCATCTCAGCGCAGAAAACTCGAACACCGGCGCGTTGTTGCAAGAACATTCGCACACGCTGCGCGCCGCGCTGGTCGAAGCCGGTGTGTCGGTGGGACAGCTCACGGTGAATGTGGGTGATGGGCAAGCGCAACATGGGCGGCATTTTGCGGCGCAGCAAAATGAGTTGAACAACCGGTATCGCCAAAGGCACGACGTACAGATCGAACCGGCCGCGACGATAGTGACTCCCGTGAAGAACGGGAGAATGGATATAAAACTTTAGAAAGGAGAGACTATGGCAATCAATTCTGTTACCGCAGTGGGCGCAGCAGCAATTAATAAAACGAATCAGACTCAGGCGAAAGACTCAACCACTTTCGACGGCGAGGCGTTCATGAAACTCCTGTTGACCCAACTCAAATATCAGGACCCCATGAACCCGATGAAAGATCAAGAGTTCATGGCGCAACTGGCGCAGATGAACACGCTGTCCGAGATGAAAAAGCTCAACACCAACGTGGAAGCCCTGAGCAAAGCGCAAGCCCTGTCCGAAGGCGCGGCGCTGCTGGGCAAACAAGTTGAAGCGTTGAGCGACGGGCGCACGGTGCAAGGCGTGGTGGATCAAGTGCGCCTGAACGGTAAAGATATTTTGATCGGCATCGGCAACAGCATGGTTAAGTTGGCAGATGTGCAATCGGT
The DNA here is from genome assembly GCA_919901875.1 of Anaerolineales bacterium. Lineage (GTDB taxonomy): Bacteria > Chloroflexota > Anaerolineae > Anaerolineales > VGOW01 > VGOW01. The sequence continues at coordinate 2,114 of CAKKQG010000095.1, read as the reverse complement.
GCAGGAGGTGAAGTGATGATCAATGTGAATCGGATCGATGCGGTGACCGCGCGCGGGGCGGCATCCCAACGATCCAGCACGGTGACGCCGCCCGCGGCAAGCGTCAGCTTTGAATCCGCGCTTGCCGCCGCCGGAGTCAAACTTTCGGCGCACGCCGAGAAACGACTCGCCACGCGCGAGATCACTTTAGGCGAAACCCACATCTCGCGTTTAGGTCAAGCCATGAATCGCGCCGAAGAAAAAGGCGGACGCAATTCGCTCATCCTGATGGACGATCTGGCGTTCATTGTGGATGTGCCGAAACGGACGATGGTCACGGCTTTAAATTCGGCACAACAAAAAGAAGGAGTATTCACCCACATTGATTCGGTGATACTCGCCAAATAATTTTTTCGGGGCTGGTCCTCTTCGAGGAAGCCCCACGGAGGACACCATGTTACGTTCTATGAATTCGGCTATCACGGCGCTGTCGTTACATCAAGCGTATATGGACGTGGTCGCCAACAATTTAGCCAACGTCAATACGACCGCTTACAAAACGAGTCGTGTTGACTTCAAAACACAAATCAGTCAACTGCAATCGGTGGGCAACGCGCCGACGGCGGCGGCCGCGACTCCGTCGCTGGGCGGGCGTAATCCGTTGCAAATTGGTTTGGGCGTGGAGTTAGGCGCGATCACTAAAGTGATGACGCAAGGTTCTCTGCGCGCCACCGGACGCGCGACGGATCTGGCAGTGCAAGGCAACGGCTACTTCATCGTAGACGACGGTTCGCAAACGCGCGCCTTCACCCGCGACGGCGCGGTGGACATTGGGCAAGACGGCAAGCTGACTCAGATTGCCACCGGGTTACATCTCATGGGTTGGAATCGTAACGCCACCACCGGCTTGATTGACACGACGGGTCCGCTGGCTGCCATCAACGTGCCAAGTTCTGCCGGAAATGCGCGGGCGACGACGCAAGCGACGATGAGCGGCAATTTGGATTCGGGAGCGGCGGCGGCAGCCACAGTGGATATGACGATGGCGGTCTACGACTCGCTCGGCACGCCGCACAACGTCACCGTGCGCTTCACGCATGGCGCAGTAGGCAGCAATGTCTGGACTCCGACAATCACCGGTGTATACGCCAACCCGCCTTACACGGCTGCGCCGACTGTCACGATCAGCACTGGCACGTTGCAATTTAACGCGCAAGGACAATTGACCGCGCCCCTCGCGCCGACGAACACATTCAATTTAAATCTCACGTTGAACAACGGCGCGACGACGCCGCAAGCGATTGCGCTGAACGTGACCGACGTGACGCAGCTCGCCACGACCAGCAACGTGAGTCAAGTTTCGCAAGACGGGCTGGCGCCCGGCACTCTCGCCGGGCTGTCAGTGGTCAGCGACACGGGGCAGGTGATGGGGACGTACACCAATGGTTTGACTCAAGCGATTGGACAGATCGCTTTGGCAAACTTTGTCAACCCGGCAGGTCTGCTGGCGACGGGACAAAACTTGTATCGCCCTTGGCTCAATTCCGGCGATCCGCAGATCGGGGTACCGGGCAACGGCGCGTGGGGAACGGTCTCGTCGGGGAATCTTGAATCGTCCAACGTAGACCTGGCGCAAGAGTTTACCAACATGATCACCGCCCAGCGAGGGTTTCAATCGAACTCACGGGTGATCACAACGTCGGATGAGATGTTGCAAGAACTGGTGAATATGAAACGGTAGATAACAATTTAAAATCCCAAATCCCAATTTCCAAAAACCCAAAAGGGTAAGGGACTAATAAAAAAACCGGTGCGGCTGCTTACGCCGCGTCGGTTTTTTAATTAATCGTAACCACCCAGTCACCTCGTCATTGCGTAAGTCCAGCACTGGTCAAAAAGCCTCTTGCTAACAAGTATCACCTTCTGATATTGTTGCGTCGTGAATAGCAAACACCGCAAAACTTTGGTAGCCATTTTTGAGAAGCCGGAGCGAGCCAATATCGCTTGGAGAGATGTTGAGGTCTTGCTTGCCGCATTGGGCGCAGAAATTACGGAAGGCAATGGCTCACGAGTGCGGGTTGCGTTGAAAGATGTTCGGGCTGTGTTTCACCGTCCGCATCCGCGTAAAGAAACTA
>CAKKQG010000094.1 GCA_919901875.1 Anaerolineales bacterium | reverse complement strand
ACTCGCTATCAAGGGTACGTCGCCAGTAAAGCCGATCCGTTTGGATTTGGATCGGAGATGCGCCCGGACACCTCTTCAATGATATGTGATGTGAATCATTTTGATTGGCGCGATGATCAGTGGATGCGGACGCGGCAAGTGAAGCAGAGTCTTAATTCACCTATCTCCGTTTACGAAGTGCATTTGGGATCGTGGCGGCGCAAAGATGAAAATGAATTTTTAAATTATCACGAACTGGCTGATCAATTAATTGGATACGTGAAGGAGCTGGGCTTCACGCATATTGAGTTGTTGCCGATCACCGAACATCCCTTTGATGGATCATGGGGCTATCAATCGCTCGGTTACTTCGCGCCCACGTCGCGCTTCGGTTCGCCGGCCGACTTCGCTTATTTTGTGGATGAGGCTCACCGCAACGGTGTCGGCGTCATCGTGGATTGGGTGCCGGCTCATTTTCCGAAAGATGGTTTTGGTCTGTCGTTCTTCGACGGCACGCATCTCTACGAACATTCCGATCCGCGCTTGGGCGAACATCAAGATTGGGGAACGTTGATTTTTAATTTTGGGCGCAATGAAGTTGCCGAATATTTATTGAACAGCGCCTTGTTCTGGCTCGATAAATATCACATTGATGGTTTGCGCGTGGACGCGGTGGCTTCGATGTTGTATCTCGACTACTCGCGCAAGGCGGGCGAGTGGCAACCGAACAAATTTGGCGGGCGCGAAAATTTAGAAGCGGTAGCGTTCATCAAACGCTTCAACGAACTCACTCATTTAAATTTCCCCGACGTGCTGACCTTCGCCGAAGAGTCAACGGCGTGGCCTATGGTCTCGCGCCCGACGTACATCGGCGGCTTGGGCTTTGATCTTAAGTGGAACATGGGTTGGATGCACGACATTTTGGAGTATATGCACGAAGACCCGATCCATCGTCGCTATCATCACAACAGTTTAACGTTCTCGCTGCTCTACGCCTTCACCGAAAATTTTATTTTGCCGCTCTCGCATGATGAAGTGGTGCATGGCAAAGGCGCGTTGCTGGCCAAGATGCCGGGTGATACGTGGCAGCAGTTTGCCAACTTGCGCGCGCTCTATGCCTATATGTTTGCTCACCCCGGCAAAAAACTTTTATTCATGGGCGACGAGTTCGGTCAGTGGAACGAATGGAACGACGGGCAGAGTTTGGATTGGATCTTGCTCGACTTCGATACACATCGCGGTTTGCAAAAATGCGTGAGCGATTTAAACAAGTTGTATGTGAGCGAACCGGCGCTGCACGAAATTGACTTTAGTTGGGAAGGCTTTCAGTGGATTGATTTTCACGATGTAGACAGTTCGATTGTCACGTTTATTCGCCGCTCACACAATTCAGCCGATGAGATCGTGGTTGCCGTCAACCTGACCCCCGTGCCGCGCTACGGTTATCGCGTGGGCGTGCCGCAAGCCGGAATGTGGCGCGAAATTTTCAACAGCGACTCTTCTTACTACGGCGGCTCGAATGTAGGCAACGTGCTTCTGCCAACGGATGACGAGCCGTGGCAAGGACAAAATTTTTCGGTGATGATGACGTTGCCGCCGTTGGGGGTGGTGTATTTGAAGAGAGATGAGTGAAAAGAAAAGGGCGTGTTTCATTAACCCCGACGTGTGACAACTCTTGCGCGTGAACTGGCAGCTTTGTCATGTTCTTTCACATATGCGCGCAATAAAGCATTCATCTTAGTTTGGTAACCGCTTCCCTGCTTCTTGAACCACTCAATCACATCGCTGTCGAGCCGCAAGGTGAGTTGCTGTTTCGTGATTGGCTGGAGTCCACGCCGAACAACGCCTTTGGCGAACATTTCGGGCGTGACTTCGGGAATATCCGAAAAGTCAATATCGGCATCCGTCATGGCATCCAGCCGTTTCAGGTTAGTGCCCGATTTCCTTGAAGTAGAGTTTTTCTTCATTTTTAGTTGCCTTTCTGGCTGAGATAATCCGAATGACATCTTCCTCATCCGTATGCGCCACAACAATGGTGCGAGATTTTAAAAGTCCAAAAGTGGTGTAGCGCGTTTCGTCATACTCAAAGCGTTGGTCTTCGATAGTCAAAACATCACCGTCAAACATGGGTGGCACATCGGCAAAATCAATCCCATGCTTCTTGATGTTGGCAAGTCTTTTGGACTCATCCCATTCAAATCTCACGGATCAGATTGTAACTACGGTGGGTAACTTCGTCAACCGTGAACTTGCTGACCAGCATGATTGCGACGCGCCCGCGCCACCCGCCGGGGCGGTTGGGGTTCGCGCCCAGCACGTG
>CAKKQG010000093.1 GCA_919901875.1 Anaerolineales bacterium | reverse complement strand
GTCTTTGTAATACATCATCGGGCAAGCGCCGGGGATGACGGCGATGTTGTTCTCACGGCACAAGCGCACCGCTTCATCCGATGCGCTGCCGATCTTCGCCGCCGTGTCACGAAAAAATTTTGGGTTGGGTCCCAACGCGCAGTGCATCCACACGCGCGGGATTTTTAATTCCACGCACTCGCGCACAATTTTTTCGGCATTCGTTGGGTTGGTGAAGATCAATACTCCATCAACGGAATCGGGGATGGATTTGAGATCGGGGTAACACGGGTCGCCGTCAAACTCGGTCGTGTTAGGGTTGACGGCATACACTTTGTATCCGCCGTCGCGCAGTTTGCGATAGTTGGCACTGGCAGAGCCGGGTTTGGTGCGCGAGACGCCGACGACGGCGATCTTTTTTTGCGCCAGAAAATCTTGAATGAGTGAATCGAATCCGCTAGTAGGCATGATGAAAGAAGACCCACACCACACCTCCGAGTTCTTAAAGAGCTCGGAGGTGTGGTGTGATGCTTATTGCGCCACCGTTGCTTGCACGGCTTTCAGCTGCGCTTGTCGCGCCAGATCAATCGCACTCGCCAAAATTCTTAAAGCTTCTTCCGGGTTGTGGAAGCCGGTGCTGTTCTCGGCGGCGACAAAATCCCAGCGCATCTGCGCGCGGCGATGCAGCGTGCGAGCGTCCTTCAAAAGAGTCGGGTCGGCTTTAGGGTTGGCGGCAGCCACTTTGATGGCGTTGATCGCATCCACTAAAGCGATCTCGGAACTGTCGCGAGTCGTCGCCACTTGTTTTTGAATCTCGGCAACGCGCGCCGTGACGTAGCTCACATCTTTGTGGCACGCGCCGCAGGCAACTTCGGCATTGAGCAGCGGACTCTTCACGTCGTGCGACGAATACTTCGCCGCGCCGTCGCGAGTGTAAGGCATATGGCAATCGGCGCACGAGACATTGGCTTTGTAGTGCGTGCTGTTCGCCGTGAACATTTCGTATTCGGGATGCTGCATCTTGATCATTGAAGTGCCGGCATCGGGATACTTCCAATCTTCAAAACCGTTCTCTTGATAGTAGGCTTCGATCTGATCGATGTTCGTGCCTTTGCTCCAGGGGAACGTCAAATAATTCTTCGCGCCATTCTTGTCAGGCGCAAAATAATATTCAACGTGGCAATTCGCGCACACCACTGTTCGCATTTCTTGGCGACTGAACTTCGTCCAATCTTTGCCTTGCGCCTTCAACGCTTCGTCAAGCGCAGGGTTGGTGACCATGAGTTTCATCGTCTGCGCGTCGTGGCAGTTGGCACAGCCGATCGGTTCGACGATCTCTTTGCCAAGATCGCTGAACTTCGTCGCGTCGTAAGCCGCCATGCCCATCTTCGTCCATAGTCCGGGGTTGTTCGCGCTCTTGCACGAATAGCATGTGCCGGGTGATGTTTCGCTGATACGTTTGATCTCGCGCACATCTTGCAAAGCGTTGGCGTGACCGCGATCATCGTTATACTCTTTGCTGAACGCCATGCCCGCAAACAAAATCAACAAACGCGGGTTGCGCTGCAGCCACGAGAACTTGCTCGACCCGCCGTAGGTCGTATCTATTTTGTTGTCTTTCGTTTTTTGTAGCGTGGAATATTGATTCGGGAAGTTGACTCCCCACTTCGCCGAATCGGGTTCCAACGGGGCTACCGCCACCA
>CAKKQG010000092.1 GCA_919901875.1 Anaerolineales bacterium | reverse complement strand
TAACGCGTTCTCTCGTAGATAGGCTACTTCGATTACGAGTCGAAGTAGCCTTTTTCTCACCCCTTGCCAAATATTTTCACACCCAGAGACTCATGATGCTAGGCGATCAGTTTGCCGAATTCTGATCGATCAGTTGACGTGAGGGTTGACAACGGACGAGTGTTTCGTGATCGGAAGAAGTTGGAACGACCTTATCAACGAGCGCTTTCGCAGGCTTGCAAATCTCTTGGCATTGAGCATACACGCACGCATGATTTTCGGGCGACATATACCAACGAGTTATATCGCCGCTTGCTGAGTGAAGGGCATACCGAAGCCGAGTCGCAGATTAAACTTGCCGAAGCGTTAGGGCACAGGCGGGTTCAGATTCGTTTGCATTACTTGCGAGATGATTTCACCTAAAAGAGTATTATTTCCGCTCCCTCTTCCTTGCCATCCTCCCCCTACTCTTCTTTAATCTAATCACGTCATACGTAGCGGGGTCACCCCATGCATCCTCGAAAAACATCGCAAAAGAAACCCAAACGATCTTCCGCTAAGAAGGTCACGCGCCGCGCGTCGGGGTGGAGCGGCAGTGGTAGGTAATGTTCACTGCGTTGATTTCGTCGGGCGCGATTAAAACATCACCTACGGTTTCACTGCGAAAGATGTCAATCAAATAATTGAGAAGATGCTGACCTTTCTTTGAGGTGGTGTCGTTTTTTCTGCCTTACGGTGGCGAAGGCACGTTGTACGCCGAACTCAATGCCGAGGCCTTGAACTGAGGAAGCGAAGACAACAGGTGACGCTAAAATACTTCGCCAACCTATAGCCATATCTTCCCCCGCGTTATCTGAAGTAAGACTTGTTACCTGAATCTGTCCTCACATTGTGAAAGGTGGCATCGCCAATTCCGAACGCGGATTAAGGTGATCTGTATTGGTAGCGCAAGACCATAACCATCAGAAGACTACACGTCTTGATGAGACAAAAGACGGTAAGAACCCGGTAAGTCAACTATCATCCCGCTTTGGCTCGCCGACTCGAGTAGATCAAGGGCGGCGAGTATCACTTTGCGCTGAGTTTCCCGATCATTTGGCGCACCGAGTGGTCGCCCTATTGGATGTCTTGTGATAACTGTTCGAGGCAAATGCATTGCCGCCAGTCGATCACGAAAAGCACTTGTGCCGATGACAACTGTTGCCAAACCCGCTTCTTCTAATACCCGCGCTAAGTGTCCCACGGACACATGGCATACTGGTCAGACGGGTACTAACAGCACTCCCTCAATCTGTTGTTCTTTAAGTAGGCGCGCCCAGGCAGGGGCAGTGTGATTCAACAAACGTAACTGAGCGCACGCGCCTACAAATGAATAAGCAAGAGAATGCAATTGACTCAACCGTCCCTCACGTTGTAATTCTTTCAACCGTGTCAGAGGGAAATTAACATTCGGGTCGGCGAGCGCCCCTCGAATATCATAACCACCATGGCGCACCCGCAATTTATCTTCGGGAGTATCCAATGGGATCACCGAGAGTTGCGGTTCTTCTTTCAGGAAGTCATTGATTCGCGCTTCGGCTTCTTGCTGTGATAAATTTTCAATCCCAAAAGGCTTCGGGTCATCTCCTTCAACAAAATGACCACTGGAAGTAAACAAAGCCAAACGCAATTCCGAAAGCGGTTTGGTTACCGGCGTAAAGGGTCCGGTCTCGTAGATATAGCGACCTGGACCGGCATAAGCCAACGCTTGCGTTTGAAAGATATGCTCGATAATGTGTTCAAAATTACCGTCGTCAATTGCATCGCCCAATTTCCATAGTAAGTCCCTAAAAAATCTGGAGGCATCTTCATCCAACAAATTCTTTAGAAATTTAAAATTCATGTCGGAACGTGAACCATAAGAGAAGGAGTTCTTAAATTCCTCAAAGGATTCACTCGTTGGTTTATCAGTCATATTTGTCACCTCAAGCCATCAGGAAAAGTCATATATCGTTATACCATCTCCGCCGTTTTAAAGGCGACTATCAATCTACCCCGATCCCTTGAAAAAAATCACCGCCTATTCCAAGAATTGAATCGATCAAATTCTGTAAGTATTGAAGTGAAGGTGGACCCGCCAACGGTTTATCATTTATCAAAAAAGAGGGTGTGCCACGAAACCCGCGCGCAAATGCCTCTTGCTTATCGCGGTCAACCGTCGCTTGATACTGACCCGAATCCAAACACTGGTTAAACTTCGTTGTGTCTAACCCCAACTGACTGGCATAACTCTTAAGATCACTCAGACCAATTGCTGGCGCTCGATCATAAAGTAAATCGTGGTACTCCCAAAACTTGCCTTGATCATATGCACACTGCGCGGCTTCGGCGGCTTTAGGAGACTGAGGCGTGATCACCGGAAAGTCGCGCCAGACAAAACGAACTTTATCACCATACTTGGCACGGATTTGTTCAACGATACCCGCGCGATGCCAGGCTTGACAAGCGGAACAACCAAAATCGCCGTATTCAACAATGGTGACTTTAGCCGCCACTGAACCCAGTGAAGGATCATCCGTTAACCGTGTGGCATCAACGGGTTCGGCTGTGGGACGAGGCCAGAAAATAAATGCGCCAGCAAACACGAGAGCCAGCAAACCGATTCCTACCCACACCCATTGTTGTCGTTGGCGGGCGATTACCCGTTGCTCACGGACAGTTTGTTTCTTTGAAATATTTTTTTGTGGTTGCTTGTTTTGGGTCATATCTCTCTCTAAATTTATCGCGCCCGATTTTATTTTCCGCCCGCAAAGCGTTGCCAAAAGGACACCAGATTCTCGTCGAGCGCGGTTTGAAAATCCGAAATGAAGGCATAGCGCGCCAGCAGCTGTAACGAATCAGTCAATAGCAAAACACCAATTCCAATTAACAACAGTCCGGCGATGAACGACATATAGCGCATATATTTTCGATAACGATTGATCAGCTGTGACACTTGACCCACTCCAGCCGCCGCTAACAGGAAAGGAATCCCCAATCCTAACGAATAAGCTGAAAGCAAGATCGCCCCTCGACTGATATTTTCGGCGCCCAAGGCAAGGGTGAGCACCGCGCCCAGCACAGGACCCACGCAGGGCGACCAACCTGCTGAGAAGAACACGCCCATCAATGACGAGGACAAGTAACCCAGTTTGCGATCTGGCATTTGCTGACGACGAAGGTCATAATCCAAAAATGGCAGATGGATCACACCTAAAGTGTGCAAGCCAAAGATAATGATGATGACGCCGCCGACGCGGGTGAGCAGGCTGCGTGCCTCAAAGAGAAATGCTCCGAACGCGCTGGCGGCAACACCGAGGATCACAAAGACTAAGCTGAAACCAAGCACAAACGCCACACCGTGTGTGATCGTTTCCCAACGGTTCTCGACAACGTCACCATTGGCAGTCACCAAGCGGCTGCTCAAATATCCTATATAAGCCGGCACGAGGGACAATACGCAGGGAGATAAAAACGACACCAGCCCTGCCACAAATGCTAAACCAAACGTGATGTTATTTGGATCCACTTTTACTTTCTCCTATTCTCAACAATCTATTTCTTTCCGAGTCCGTGATGAAGTTGCCTCATACTTCCACGACAGAGTTATCGCTACCAAAAAGATTAGGAATATAGCGGTCCGCCGCCCAATCGTTTTCCCAACGTGTTTGATCAACAAAATATCGAAATTGATAGTGCTGACCCGCTTGAAGTTTGACGGTCAAAGAAAAACTACCATCTTCGGCGCGCTTCATTGGGTGGAGAGTTTCATCCCAGTCGTTGAAGTCGCCACACAGACAGGCAGTTTGAGCGTTGATTTCAGGCGGCAAGGTGAACCTCACCTCGCGGATTCCATCAGGTTGAACATCGTTTTTGATAAGCATAGAAATTCTCCTTTTAATCCGCGCCTAACTTAACGCGCGCAAACAGATCATCAAGCATCTGCACGTGCATCGCCAGCAGGTCGGGCTCCGATTCAAAACTGCACTGCTCTATCAACACTTGCCGCACTTGCTTTAGATCTACCAAAGTAACTCGCTTCCCTGATAAATGTCGCTCCAAGACCGAATCAATAAGTTTCTGAGTAGCGGCATCAATTTCGGCTGGAGGGCGAGGTCCTAAGCGACGCTCGACGAAGCGGCGATTGGTAACCAAAAAACAAGAGACCAATCCTTGCTTAGCCTCTTCGGGTGTGAGCGATTCTTGCTTGAGCAGGTGCTGTAAAACTTCATCTGGATCTGGCATCGGTAAGTTCTCCTTTGATAACGTCGTTTGGGTAGCACAGTGCTAATTCTCAAACGGACGGCATCGTTATTCAGTTATTAGACGTGGTTAAGGGCGGAATTCTTACGAAGAGGAAGAGGGTCTCAAGATTCGCATAAATGTCATAGTGAGGTAAGAAGTGAAACTCTGATGTCGTCTATATCTGTAACCGGGCATCAATCTAAATCTACTTCAGGAGAAAAAACAAACTATGTCTACAATAATAATAGCTTCCAGACCCAACGTCATCAGCGGAGTTAAAGCGGGCGCTATCGCCGGGCTGGCGGGCGGTGTGGTCTTTGGCATGATGATGGGCATGATGGGTATGTTGCCCATGGTGGGGATGCTCATCCGCCAAGAGAACGCTATCGTCGGTTTAATCGTGCATCTGATCATCAGCGCGTTTATCGGCGCGGTCTATGGCGCAGTCGCCACGCAATTGCCTCAAGGTTGGCTTGCCGCCCTCATCGGCGGAATGGTCAACGGAGTGATATGGTGGGTCTTGGGCGCGTTGATCTTAATGCCCTTAGGTTTGGGCATGACGCAAATGGTGTTTGTCATCGAACAAACTCAATGGTTGAGTCTGATGGGACATCTGATCTACGGCATCATTACGGCGCTCGTGTTTGTCCCTCTCAGCAAAAAGTTTTAGTTATCATCAAGACAGGCGCAGAACAATGCAAGCCCGGTGTGTTCTGCGTCTGTCCTTCACCTAAAGAGCATCCTGTGAATCAAAGTTACGATCTCATCTTCGTCTACAACGCCGACAGCGGACTCGTTGCCATGCTCGGTGACATCACCCATCGCATCGTCTCGCCACAAACCTACCCGTGCAAATTGTGCGCGCTCACCTATTCGGTCAACGGCATGAGCCGCGATTGGAAAAATTTTGTTGGCGCGCTGGGTCGGCGCGTCATCTTTTTGCATCGCGATGAGTTGCAAAAACTTTATGGCATCGCCGAGGTGCCGCTCCCGGCTGCATTTAAAATAAATGATTCTCAGCCGCAGCTATGGATCACGGCGGAACAGTTTAATCGTTGCCAGACACTTGATGATCTCAAGCACTTAATTAAGGAGACGCTATGAAAACTCACCTCTACCTATTCACCTTCTTCACCTTGATCGTTTCAGCGTGCGCCGCCACGCCCACTCCTCTACCTTCATTACCTATTTCTGCCTCATCACCCACAACTCCCGCCGTCGCTGCCATCGGCACAGCCGATGCCGCGACACCCAAACCTCTGATCACCACTGACGATCCGCCGCCCTCTAACGCCCAGCGTGAATTCAAAACAGATTTCAGTAAACACACTATTCCATATAGCGAGATTCTTTCCGGTGGTCCACCCAAAGATGGAATCCCCGCACTCTCGAATCCAAAGTTTGTCACAGTGAAAGAAGCAAACGAATGGTTGAAGCCGGTTGAACCGATCATCTTGTTTGAGATCAACGGTGACGCGCGCGCTTACCCGATTCAAATTTTGATGTGGCACGAGATTGTTAATGATGCGGTTGGCGGCGTCCCCGTGATCATTACCTTTTGTCCGTTATGCAATACCGCTATCGCCTTCGAGCGAATAGTTAAAGGACAGACGCTCGACTTCGGCACGACAGGACGTTTGCGTTACAGCAACTTGGTGATGTATGACCGTCAAACCGAAACGTGGTGGCAGCAAGGAACAGGCGAGGCGATTGCCGGAGAACTCACCGGCAGCAAACTTGTTTTCCGCGCGGTCTCCATCATCTCTTGGGATCAATTCAAAGCGACCTACCCCAATGGCAAAGTGTTGTCGAAGGATACAGGTTACGGTCGCGGATATGGATCGAATCCGTATGCGGGTTACGACGATGTGAACTCGTCGCCGTTTCTCTATCGCGGACCGAAGACTCCTAACGTGTTACCGGCAGTGGCATACGTGTTGACCGTTGATCTCAATGGTCAGGCAGTGGCGTATCC
>CAKKQG010000091.1 GCA_919901875.1 Anaerolineales bacterium | reverse complement strand
GTGCCACTGTCTTCGCATATCAGGCGTGCCGTCTTTGATCCAATCTGTCTTCTGTCCGTGAAAGATCGCTTCCATATATGCCATGCCGCGCGCGTCGTCAATCGCGCCGTAATCGCGCGCCATGTCTGCCATCACCGAGTGATAACGATCAATCGCGTCAGTGCAGATGGTGACGATCACATCGTTCTTGCCTAACTGATAATGCTTGGCAGTTTTGATCGCGCCCAAGACGTTGCACACGCCGCTGATGCCGAAGAGGGTAGAGAGCTGCCGCACCTTATCGGCAGCGACACCGTAGCGTTTGGTTAATACTTCGTGTCCGGCTTCATCGGTCAACACCTGCAATCCTTTTTTACATTCAATGTCGTCAATGCAGATAATCGCATCCATATTCAACACGTTGTGAATCCAAGTGACATGCTTGTCGCCGATGCCTTGAATGTCGTGACCGCCGTAGCCGTTGTTGTAAAGCGTCGGGCATTGAGTCGGTTCAAGCCCGATTGTTTTTGCGTCGTGGAAAACTTGCTTCACGCGATCACCGGCGGCGATTGTTCCCGCACTACCCATCGCCGAACAATAGGCGGCAATCGTTCCGTCGCCCACGCCTTGCGCTTTAAGTTCAGCCGCGAGTTCAACAATGGTGTTGCCGGTGACGTGATAATGAAAACGATAGTTGCCCATCACTTCAAACTGATTCAAAATGCGGATGTTAGGATCGCGTTTCAACTCCCATGTCTTGTCGTAAATTTCTTTGACGTTTGACTCAACACCAACAGTCTTGATCACTTTCGCGCCGTAGGCTTCGATCTTTTCAAAACGTTCCTTGCTCATACCTTCGGGCAGAACAACAATGGACTTCGCGCCGACTCGCCCGCCGACCCACGCGCCGCCGATGCCATAGTTGCCCGTGCTGGGCCAGACCACCGTGTGCTTCTCAATGTCAACGCGATCAAACAACAACTCTTCGGCGAGAACCGAATACGCCGCGCCCACTTTGTGCGCGCCCGTTGGAAAATCGCGCCCGTATATCACCACAATCGGGGCGTCCACATTTGTCAACTCACGCGGCAACACTTCGTATTTGATCTTGTTATCCGCGCCGCGCCAGGTGATGTTGTAAAGATTGATCGGATCGAGCGGCGACTCCTTCAACGCTTTCACCGCCTTCTGCCGCGTCGCTGACTCGATCTTTTGCGGGTGAAGCATCTCTTCAAACGTTGGACCTAAAACCATTTTTGTCATTTCATCCTCTTATACAAATAGGGGCAACCGCAAGAGTTGCCCCTACGAAAATCAATCCGCAGAGATCGTTGCCATTGCTCTAAAGGCACGATGCGCCAAGAGCATATCGGGTGCAGTGTATTCAATACGCGTGCCGCTGATCCGTTCCGTGTTGGGGATGAGATAGGCACGATCCGCATGTTGAGTATTCATGAACTCGACGGCGATATGAACGGGCGTGGAGATTTTTAACGGCGCGGGAGCTTTTTTCTCTCTCAACTTTAATACCGCGCGTGACGCCGCCTCACAAATTTTGTGACGCGACTCGGCTAAAGGCAAACATTGGGCGGCGAACCGACCCGTCGCATTTTTAACCACGGCGATCTCTAGCGCCGCGCCGACAAAGTTCTGCGCTTCTTCGCAAGCGTGTTGATCACCTGTGAGCGCAATGATCGGCACGTTGTAATGTCCAGCGAGATAAGAGTTCAAACCGATCTCGCCCACCAATTGATCGTTGAGATATAACGCGCGGATGCGTACACTTGACCAAGTGTGATCGAGAATCGCTTTCTTCGTCCCTAACATACCGTGATAACCCACGAACATCACTGCCTCAGGCGAAGGGTTGTCATCAATCCCCTGCATCATGGAAAAGGGTGACGGCGACCCCGTGTTGAGTCGCGCGCGCGAATCAAGTTCTTCGATCAGGATATTGTTCGCGTTCCAATGTCCGTCGCTGACGATCACTTCATCCACGCCGCTTTCAAACGCGCCTTGTATCGCCGCGTTCACATCGTCGGTCATCAACTTGCGCCCGCGCGTCATGTATTCGGCGTGACCCGGCGTCACCTGATCCCAATTCACAATTCCGGAAATACCTTCCATGTCGGCGGCGATCAAAAGTTTCATTTGATTTTCCTTTCTATCTCAGTGCGCGCTTCACGGCTTGCAAGTCAGGTTCAATCACTACCGCCTCACCCGCCGCTTGCATCGCGCTCTTCACGTCTTTCAATCCGTTGCCGGTGTTCATCACGACAACTGTTTCATTCTCGTCAATCATTTTTTCTTTCACGGCTTTCACCAATCCGGCGTACGCTGTCGCGCCCGCCGGTTCGGCGAATACAGCGACCCCACGCGCCAAGTCACGCATCGCCGCAAGAATCTCATCATCACTCACGACCACGTATACGCCATTCGTTTCGCGCACGGCGCGCACGGCACGCACACCATCGCGCGGCAGATCCACCGAGATGCTGTCAGCAATCGTGTTCGCCACAACAGGCATAATCGTTTCGGTGTTATCTCTCCACGCATTGGCACATGCCGCCGAGCCTTCACTCTGCACGCCCATCAACTTCGGCATCTTCTCAATCCAACCCAGCGCCA
>CAKKQG010000090.1:5702-11338 GCA_919901875.1 Anaerolineales bacterium | reverse complement strand
CCGGGCAATAGTCCGCGATCCATCAGTGCATGAATCGTCTTACCATCAACGCCCAAGCCCTGCGCGATGTGTTCGGCGGTGAGTAGCGTTGGTAGCTTTGATGCACCGCGCAAATCCAAGTAGCGTTGATAGCGCAGTTTGACTCCGAGCGCACTTCGTCCTAAACGAAGTGCGATGTCGTCGAGCGACAGCCAACTGAGATGTTCGCGGACGAAATTATCTTCGGTAGGAGTCCAATAAGGCGCGCGGGTTGGAGTCTTGGCTTGCTTGGCGAAAACAATGGCAGCACGCCGCCCATAACGATAGGCAACTACTGTCAGCGGCACACCGGCGCGGAGTTCGCCTTTCGCCAGTGCATTATTGATGAGGGTCATTGCGCTCCCGCCTTCTGCGCCACGCGGCGCAACAATTCCACGCCCGGACACTCACGGCAATTTGCCAGATCGTCGCCGAGCCCGCAATTCGCGCACGTTTCATCCGCCGCTTGCGCGATGAGTCGCCACGCCGGTTCTTCGATTCGCGCCAGTGCCCCAATGTGCAACGCGCACAACTCGTATGCCAATGGACTATAATATTTTAGGAGAAATGAAGCATTTGTTGAAAGCGTCGGGGATGACTACGGAGGACAGTTTGTAGCCAACACATCTCTGCAAAAGATCGATCCGCCGGTTCAAATCCAACTGTCGCCTCTCAACAAACAACACGGCTCTTCTAATTTTTTGGAAGAGCCGTGTTGTTTAAAACGAATCCTTAAAACTAAGAACATTTGTCCTCGTAAAAACTGGATATTGACTCTAAAATGAAATCGTTTACAATAACAAATGTAAACGATTTCATTAAAATAGTAGTTGAATCCAACCTCTAAACAAATATGAAATCATCAACAAGCCAAGATGTAGCAAAGAAAGCGGGCGTATCAGTTGCAACGGTTTCGCGCGTTCTAAATGGTTCTCCGCTGGTTACTGAATCGGTGCAGCACAAAGTCTTGCATGCGGTCAAAGAACTAAATTATCAGCCCAACCGCACAGCTCAACGTTTGCGCGCCGGACGCAGTCAAGTTATCGGGCTGATCATCTCCGACATCCAAAACCCGTTTTTCACAGCGGTCGTTCGCGGGATCGAAGATGTTGCTTATCGAGATGGCTATTCGCTTATCCTTTGCAATTCCGACGAAGACCCCGAAAAAGAAAAACTCTATATCAACGTCATGCGCTCTGAAGAAGTCGCCGGTGTCATCCTTGCCAGCGCGTCAGAAGCCGCTCCCCAAGTGGATGATTTGATCACCTATAACATTCCGGTAGTCGCTGTCGATCGCCAAATTGCTGACAAACAAATTGATTCTGTACTGGCGGCGAACATCGAAGGCGCGCGCGAAGCGGTAGCGTACCTGATCAAATTAGGTCATCGCCATATCGGTTTCGTCGGCTTGCCTCTAACACATACGCCGGGGAAAGAACGTTACGAAGGGTATAGCCTTGCCTTGCGCGAACACAATTTGAAGTTGTCAACGGATCTTGTTTGTATCGCGGATGCCAAACAACAAGGCGGATACGAGCACACGCGCGATTTATTAGCGAATCAACCGCACATCACCGCCTTGTTCGTCGCCAATAACCTGATGACACTTGGCGCCCTCAATGCGATTCGCGAACGCGGACTGAAAATCCCCGATGAAATTTCGGTTATCGGTTTTGACGATATGCCTTGGGCGAGTTTACTACAACCGCCGCTCACTGCCGTTGCCCAACCCACATATGAGTTGGGGCAACGTGCGGCTGAGTTGTTGCTAGGCAGGTTGAAGGAGCGCAACAAGCCGGCCGTGCTCGAACATTTGCCGACTCAATTGATTGTGCGCGGTTCGACTGGCAAGCCGCGCCCTGAATGAAAACACAGGCGAGCCACAATGACTCCAGCGAAAATTTGCGTCGTCGGAAGTTCAAACATTGATCTAATCTCGCGCGTGCCTCGATTGCCCAAGATGGGCGAGACGTTGACGGGGCATTCTTTTCATTTGGGTTATGGTGGCAAGGGCGCCAACCAAGCGGTGATGGCAGCGAAACTCGGCGCGCGCGTCACGATGGTGACCAAACTTGGGCGAGACGTTTTTGGAGAAGGCACACTCAAGAATTTCAGTGAGCATGGAATTGATACGACCTTCGTGATGTTCGACGACTCATCGGCTTCGGGCGTCGCGCCGATTTTTGTGGACGATCACGCCCAAAACTTTGTGGTGATTGTGCCGGGCGCGAACAATGCCTTATCTTCTGCCGACGCGCGCGCGGCGGCAGAAGCAATAGGTGAGGCGGATTTTCTTGTATGCCAATTAGAGATTCCTATCGAGACGACACTCGAATCTTTTCGCATCGCCAAGTCTGCCCATGTGCGCACAATTTTAAATCCTGCGCCCGCCGCGTCGTTGCCGGACGAACTTTTAGCGTTGTCCGATATTTGTGTGCCGAATGAAACGGAAGCGGAATTGCTAACGGGACTCTCAGTGCAAACGTTGAACGAAGCCGAACTCGCGGCGCGTCAGTTGCTTGCGCGCGGCGTGGGTATAGTCATCTTGACGCTCGGTGATCGTGGCGCACTCATCGTGGATAAAAACTCCGCCGAGCATCTGCTGCCTGTTCGTGTAGAGGCAGTTGACCCGACTGGCGCCGGGGACGCTTTCATTGGAAGTCTTGCCGTGTTTTTAGGCGAAGGGCAGATAGTGCGTGACGCAGTCAGACTCGCTAATGCAATTGCCGCATTGTCGGTGACACGCATCGGCACTCAAATCTCATTTCCAAAACGGACCGACGCGGCAATTCAATCGTTATTGCGTGACAGTGTTTGATTACTATATATCTACAAAACTAAATAATGATAGTTGCACAACTTGAAAACCTACCGCATCAATTGGCAATGAATGCCTCATTCGAAAAAGCGTATGAGTTCCTGAGTCTTCAATCTTGGCGCGACAAACCGCAAGGTCGCATCGAAATTGACGGCGATAGAGTATTCGCCCTTGTGCAATCCTATCAAACAAAAGCGCCGCAAACCGATGTGCTTTTTGAAGGGCACAGAAACTATATTGACATTCAATACATCATCGAAGGCAAAGAGATGATTTACTGGATGCCGACAGATCATCTCACGCCGACCACGTTATACGACAGCACCAAAGACGTGTGGTTGTGTCAATTGACGTATACCGACGCAATGCGGGTGATCTTGTCTGCCGGACAACTCGCTGTACTTTTTACGGAAGACGCGCACGCCTCAATGCATAGCGTTGTTGCGCCGACGTTTGTTCGTAAAGTTGTTATCAAGGTTGCCGTGACAATCTGAGTGATACCCATGCGTCAACTCCGTAATCACATCCCCATCAGTGGTCCCGCGCGCCGTGAACCGGCCGATGGAACCGAATCGCCGATGCGCGTATCGCTCGGTTTCGAGCCGATGTGGTACACGCAGCGGTGTCACGTAGATTTTTCGGAGCGCTGGCACGTCGATCCAATTTATCGCCACGCTACGCTCGTCGCGCTGAAAAAGGAATTGCATCGTGCGTTTCCGACGGTTGAGTATTGGGATGTGAATCGCACAGACGATACATGGACAATTTCCGGCGCGTATGGTTCGTACTTTGTTGCTCAAGTGTTTGGGGCTGAGTTGGAATATGCGCCTGATCGATGGCCCGCAGTTATTCGCCGACCCGCGTTGTCGCTGGAACAGTTGGCGAACTTGAAACTGGAAGATTTGTTGAATGTGCCGATTGTCCGCGATCTAAATCGTCAGATGGATATTATTGAGCGCGAGGCGGGCAAGATCCACGGTTATATAAGTTGGCAAGGCGTTTTGAACAATGCCTTCAATATCTACGGGCAAGATATTTTTACGGGGATGATCGAAACAACGGAACTCGCCCACCAGTTTTTCGCGCTGATCACCGACGTCATGATTGCTCTCGCCAAGCGCGTGCAAAAACGACA
This sequence comes from Anaerolineales bacterium, assembly GCA_919901875.1. Lineage (GTDB taxonomy): Bacteria > Chloroflexota > Anaerolineae > Anaerolineales > VGOW01 > VGOW01. The sequence continues at coordinate 7,367 of CAKKQG010000090.1, read as the reverse complement.
GCGCGCGTCTGGCTTTCAGATCGATCAACTCGACGTGAGCAACTGCGTGATGAACATGATCTCGCCGCAAATGTACCGCGACTTTATCTTTCCATATGACCAAAAAATTGCGGAGCAGTTTGAGTATTTTGGCGTGCATACGTGCAATTGGAATATAAATCCCTACTTGTCGGCATTAAGTGAATTGCCCAAGGTGGGTTATCTCGATATGGGCCTCGCGTCGGACATGCACAAAGCGCGGGAAACATTCCCGGGGACACGCCACGCAGTGATGTACTCCCCCGTGAAGTTTCAGGATGCTACGTTGGACGAAATCGAAAAAGACATGCGTCAGATTCGAGAAGAATTATCACCGTGCGATATTGTGATGGCAGATATTCAATGGACGACGCCGGATGCGCGCGTGAATGAGTTGTTGCAAATTTGCCGCGTGCTTGAGAACGGAACTTTGAAATAACATACCGCAATGAAGGAGGTGAGCAGAAAGCATTAACAAACTATAACGTCGTTCTAATTGGGCAATCGTATCTGTTCAAGGTAATCCAAAAAAAATCTTTCTCAAGGAGCAAAAACTATGAACAACAAAATGAATCGCCGCGAATTTATAAAACGTTCTGCGCTGATTGGCGCCGGCACTGCCGCCGCCTCATTGCTTAACGCCTGTGTGCCAGCCGCCACTGCTACCCAAGCACCGGCCGCTACCGCCGCACCCGCCGCCACCGCTGCCAAAGCCGTTTTCGATTGGAAACGATTCAAAGGCGAAAAGATCGAAGCCTTGCTCATCAAAAACACGGTGGGCGATTTGCTCGTGAAATATCAGAAGGAATTTGAAGACCTCACCGGCATCACCGTCGGCGCAGACACTCCGGCTGAACAGCAACAGCGCCAGAAACTCGCCGTCGAGTTCCAATCGGGGCAAACGAGTTTCGATGTTGTCTATTATTCGTTCCATGTACAGAAGCGCTTGTTCGGCAAGAACAAGTGGGTGGCCGATGTGCGCGAATATCTCAACGACCCCACGATGGTGGCGCCCGATTGGGACTGGAACGATTTCTCGGCGGCAGGCAAGGCGTGGTCTACCGAAGCCGATTGACGCATTGACGCCGTCTGCAATAAGATTGATTACTTCATTCTGTATTGCAACAAAGATATTTTTGCCGCTAAGGGCGTGGCGCTTCCTAAGACGTACGACGACATTGTTGCCGCCGCGCAGAAGTTGCACGATCCCGCCAAGAATATCTTTGGCTTTGCCGGACGCGGTCTCAAGAACGCAAACACGATCCTGTGGACAAGTATGTTGTTAGGTTGGGACATGGACGCAATTGACTCCAAGCTCAACCTGAACACAACTTCAGCCGAAGCAGTTGAGTCCGCCAAGATGTATCAGAACTTGCAAAAGAATTACGCCCCGCCCGGCGTGGCCGGCTTCAACTGGAATGAATGTCAGTCGGCGTTTGCCCAAGGGCAGTTGGCAATGTGGTGGGATGGTTTAGGATTTGCCACGCCGCTTGAAGATCCCAAAACTTCTAAAGTTGTTGGCAAAATTGCCTACGTTGTCACGCCCAAGGGCCCCAAAGCGCAATGGGCAGGCATGACCGGCGACGGCATGGGCGTTTCGTCCTTCAGCAAGAAGAAAGGCGCCGCCTGGTATTACTGCATGTGGGC
>CAKKQG010000090.1:1687-5602 GCA_919901875.1 Anaerolineales bacterium | reverse complement strand
TTCCTCTCGACCATTCCGCGCACGCTCTACTTTACTTTCCTCTCCGTGTTCTTGCCGGTGATACTTGGCTTGTTCGCCGCCGAAGTCTTCCATCAAAAATTTCCTCTGCGCGGTTTGTTGCGCGGCATCTACATCGCGCCGATGATGGCAACGCCGGTGGCGATTGCCCTTGTCTTTACGATGATGTTTCATCCGCAGTTGGGCGTGTTGAATTATCTACTCACCCTCGTCGGAATCCCAAAGCAATTGTGGGTCTACTCTGCGGATACCGTCATCCCCACCCTGGCATTTGTCGAAGTGTGGCAATGGACTCCGCTCGTCATGCTGATTGTTTTGGGCGGGCTGGCGTCGTTGCCCTCCGAACCTTATGAATCGGCGATGATTGATGGCGCGAGCCAATGGCAGATGTTCCGCTACATCACCTTCCCGCTGATTCTCCCGTTTCTGATGATCGCCGTCATTTTGCGAACGATTGACGCCCTCAAGTCGTTTGACATCATCTACGTCATCTCGCAAGGCGGACCCGGCACCGCTTCCGAAACTATTAATCTTTACCTTTACTTGCAAGCGTTTGCTTTTTTCCAAGTGGGGCACGCCTCGGCTGTCGTCGTCGTTTTCTTTGTGATCATTCTAGCCTTGTCAATCATTTTGCTTTTTGCGCGCGGGAGGTTGCGATGGAATCGGTGACTCAAGCGCACAAACTTGAACTCTCTCATCGTCTGAGAAAGTTGTTGAGTCGTCTCGCGTTGTTTTTCTCCGTAATCGTTGTCGTCTCGCCCGCGCTCTTTGTGTTTCTGTGGATGTTGTCCTTGTCACTCAAAAACGAAGTGGATAATATCGCCTATCCGCCGGTTTTCATTCCGAACCCACCAACGCTTGATAACTATCTCAAGATTTTCCGCGAGAGCAACTATGTCCTCTACACCTACAACAGTGTCATCGTCTCCGGTGCGGCAACATTGATCGCGCTTCTGGTGGGTGTGCCGGCAGGGTATGGCATCGCCAAAGGCAAAGCACACGGGCTGGGGATGTTGATCATGATCGCCCGCATCACACCCGGCTTGGCGTACTTGATTCCGTTATTCAACTTGTTTCGTTTCTTCGGCATCTCCGGTAGTTTGCTGGCGTTAACCATCAGCCATCTGGTTCTCACGATACCAATGGTCGTCTGGGTGATGATCAGCTTCTTTGAAGACATGCACCCCGAACTGGAAGAGTCGGCTCTGGTGGATGGTTGCAACCCCTGGCAATCGTTTTACAAAATTGCTGTGCCGCTGGCGCGACCCGGCATTGCGGTTGCCGCGATTCTCGCTTTCATTCAATCGTGGAACAATTTTTTGTTCGGCGTTGTGCTTGCCGGGCGCGAGACGCGCACCTTGCCGATTGCAGTGTTCAACGCCATGACATTCGAGCAACTGTCATGGGGACCTGTCGCCGCCGCCGCACTCGTGGTCACCTTGCCCACACTCTTGCTGACAATTTTTGTTCAGCGCGACATTGTGACCGGTCTCACTGCTGGAGGAGTCAAAGGTTAGCGAATGTTTCGCAAACCGCGCGGCATCGTCAGTGTCGTCCAAACGCCATTCGAGGCCGACGACAAAATTGATATGCCGAGTCTCGCGCGTTTAATTGAAGATGCCATCAGCACCGGCGTGAATGGTTTTCTCGCGCCGGCGGTTGCGAGTGAAGTTGCCTACTTGTCCGGTGCCGAACGCGTGTCCATCGTGGAACTGATCGCCGCGACAAACGCGCAACGCCTGCCGTTCATCGTTGGCGCGTCGTCGAATGAGATCGCGCAATGCCAGAAGTATGTGCGGCTCGCGGAGCGCGTGGGCGCCACCGCCTACCTTGTCGCCGTGCCAAATAGTCTGTACGCGCATCCTAATCAAATCGTTTCGTTTTTCCAAGCGGTTGCTTCGGCAAGCACGCTGCCGCTGGTCATTCAAGACTTGGAGTGGAATGGACCAGGGTTGACGCTGGCGACCATTGAAAATCTGCGTATGGCAATTCCAACGCTCGTCGGCTTGAAAATCGAAACGGTGCCCGCGGGAGCTAAGTACACGGCGGTTCGTAATTTACTTGGCGACGATTTCTTTATCAGTGGTGGCTGGGCGATTCCGCAACTCATCGAAGCGCTGGATCGTGGCGTGGATGCGATGATTCCCGAAAGCGCGATGGTGCGTGTCTACGCGGCGATTTACAAAATGTATCGCGCTGGAAATCGCGGCGCTGCCTTGAATTTGTTTCGCGAACTTTTACCCGTGCTCACCTTTACGAATCAAGAAATCGGAACGTCCATCGCGTTTTTCAAACGCTTGCTCGTACGGCGCGGAATTTTTGTGAGCGAACGAATGCGGCATCCCGGTTTTGCGTGGGACGCGCACAATACGCGTATCGCCGATGAGTTGATCGAATTGTATTTGCAGCTGCATGAAAAGGTGTCGTGAGAATCTTGTCGTAAGTGGAGTGTCTTGTGCATATCGAGCAAATCAACTATCAAAGGTGGAATGGCTATCGTGCCTCGAATGAAATCGTAGATGTGATCGCCACACTGGATGTCGGTCCGCGCATTATTCGTTTTGGTTTTGTCGGTGAGGCGAACGAGTTCAAGGAGTACGCGGACACGCTGGGCAAGATCGGCGACGAGTGGCGTATTTATGGCGGACATCGTTTATGGCACGCACCCGAAGCATTGCCGCGTTCATATGCGCCGGACAATGCCCCCATCAGGCTCGAAACATTCGCCGACGGTTTCAAATTGATCCAGCCCATCGAGCGCACGACCGGCATCGCCAAAGAAATCGAACTGCATCTCACGCCAAACGCCGCGCAGGCGCGCGTGATTCATCGCTTGACGAATCATAATCTCTGGGCAGTCGAACTCGCGCCGTGGGCGTTGAGTGTGATGGCGCCCGGTGGCAAGGGAATCATCCCTCTCCCGTGGCGTGGTTCGCATCCGGCGGATTTGCAACCAGCGAATCGACTCGTGTTGTGGCAGTACACCGATATGTCCGATTCGCGTTGGACGTGGGGCAATCAGTACATCCTGTTGCGCCAAGACGCGACGGCGAGTCGTCCGCAAAAACTAGGGGCGAGTGTGCCGAACGGGTGGTGCGCCTACGCGCGCGCCGATCACTTGTTTCTCAAGCGTGTTGCGTTTCAACCCGAATCCCTGTACCCGGATTTGGGTTGTTCGGTTGAAATGTTTACGAACACGGACATGCTCGAACTTGAAACACTGGGTCCGCTAACGCGACTGGAACCGGGGATGACTACCGAGCATATTGAAGAGTGGTATCTTTTTCGCGATGTGCCAATGCCGATGACTGATTCGGATATCAATCAGTTTGTGCTACCAAAAATCAAAGTGTAGGACACGTTGGAAACCTGTCCATATGGAGAGACTATGAAAACAGTTTATCTCGTCGCCAGTGGCGATCTGCGATTGTCTGCGAATCAAAGTTGTTGGGCAGCGCAAGCTGCAATGGAAAGCCAAGTGATGGCGGCAGTTGAACGCGAAGGATGGAAAGTGAAACGCGCCCATCCGTACGATCCCCAAGCGAAACACGGGTTTATCGACTCGCAAAAACGCGGCATTGAAGTCTTCCGCAACATTCCGCCGGAGGCACCACTGATTGTGGCAGAAGCGGTGTGGCAATACTCGCATCACGTCTTACCCGGGCTCACGACTCATCGCGGAGCGATTCTCACCGTTGCCAATTGGAGCGGGCAGTGGCCGGGGTTGGTGGGGATGCTCAACCTCAACGGTTCGCTTACTAAGGCGGGTGTGCAATACTCCACACTATGGAGTGAGAATTTTGATGATGAGTTTTTTATCACGGGATTGCGGAAGTGGCTTAAGACCGGAAAAGTTAAACACAACACGTCTCATGTACGAGCGTATAAAAATGAAAA
>CAKKQG010000090.1:0-1587 GCA_919901875.1 Anaerolineales bacterium | reverse complement strand
TGAGCAAGCCGGGATGGGTGGTGTGGAGTCGCGTGTTCGTCGCGGAGGATCGCCTCAACTGCGATATCGGTTTGGGCGAAGCGGTGGCGGTGTCACCGGAGATCGCTGAAGACAATTGGAAGCAAACGACAGCGCAATGGCCAATCATGCACTTCGTCATGCGCGACATCACGCGCGATCAATTTATGGCGCGTCACAAAGCGAATCACATTCAAGTTGTGTACGCGCCGAGCGAAGCAGAGGCGAAGAAAGCATTGTTCGCCAAAGCAGCGGCGATGAACGAACTTGGGATCAACGTTTCGTTTTGCGGAAAAATTTAGCGATGAGTAAATTTGCAATCGGTCTCGACTTCGGAACTGAATCGGGGCGGGCATTGGTGGTGGATGTGGCGACGGGGAAAGTTGTCGGCAGCGCAGCTCATCCTTACGCCGATGGCGTGATTGACAAACACTTGCCCGGCACAACGATCACGCTAGAGCCAGACACGGCGTTGCAAAACCCAAACGATTACATTGAAACGTTGAAGCGAGCCGTGCCGGAAGCAATGAAGCAAGGCGGCGCGCGCGCCGAAGATGTGATCGGCATTGGCGTTGATTTCACTGCCTGCACGGTGTTGCCGACTCTCGCCGATGGAACGCCTCTTTGCAATGTGCCGCAGTGGAAAACGAATCCACATGCTTGGGTTAAGTTATGGAAACATCATGCGGCGCAACCGGAAGCGAACAAAATAAATGAAGTGGCGCGCGCCCGCGATGAACCATGGTTGCCGATTTACGGCGGCATTGTTTCTTCTGAGTGGTGTCATAGCAAGACGCTTCAAATTTTGAACGACGCTCCAGAGATTTACAACGCCACAGATAAAATTGTCGAGGCGGGTGATTGGATCGTGTGGCAGATGACAGGCGTGATGAAACGTAACGCCTGCGCTGCCGGTTACAAAGGACTATGGCAAAAAGAGTCGGGCTACCCCAACAATGATTTTCTGTGCGCGCTCGATCCACGATTAGATCGTTTGAATGAAACAAAACTGGCTGGCGAGATCGTTGCGCCCGGCACAAGAGTCGGCGTGCTCACTGAACAAGCGGCACAGTGGATGGGTTTGCAACCCGGCATCGCGGTGGCGGCGGCGACAATTGACGCGCACGCCGCCGCGCTAGGAGTCGGCGTCACCGAGCCGGGGCGCATGGTTTTAATTCTCGGCACGTCCACTTGCCATTTGATTTTGGATCATCACAAGCATCTTGTGCCGGGCATCAGTGGTGTTGTGGAAGATGGCATCCTGCCCGGACTGTTTGGTTACGAGGCGGGGCAAGCCGCTGTCGGCGACATTTTTGAATGGTATGTCGAACACAATCTTGCCGAGCCTTACAAACATCGCGCAAAAGAACGTGGCATCAGCCCGTATCAACTTCTCGAAGAAGAAGCGATGAAACTTAAGCCGGGTGAGTCGGGATTGCTGGCGCTTGATTGGTGGAATGGCTGCCGCACGCCGCTGGTGGATGCGAACTTGAGCGGGCTGTTGATCGGCGCAACGCTCGGCACGCGCCCGCCGGATATTTATCGCGCGTTGATTGAAGCCACCGCCTT
>CAKKQG010000089.1 GCA_919901875.1 Anaerolineales bacterium | reverse complement strand
CTGCGAAGAGAAATGATCATCAAAGGCTATCGAAATTTGAATCGCTTTGGGTGGTGGAAAACAGCGGAGCAGGCGTTGAAGACGTTAATAGCGGATGGCGGATAGCCTATTGTTCATTCTTCATTGTTCATTGTTTCATTGTTCATTCATTGATGAATCTCCAATCTCCAATCTCCATCCTCTCCATCCCTGTTCACAACGTAACGTTCAACGAAACGATTGCGCTTATCGAGTCATTCATCCAAGAAAAAACGCCGCATCAAATTTGCACGGTCAATCCAGAGTTTGTGATGGCGGCGCAGAGCGATGAGGAATTTCGATCTATTTTGCAGAATGCCGACTTGTGTTTGCCCGACGGGATCGGGATCGTCTGGGCGGCGAAGTGGTTAAAGAGTCCGCTGCGCGAGCGGGTGACCGGTTCGGATTTGGTGCCAATGATCGCCCGCGAGGCGGCTTCACGCCGATGGAAATTATTTTTCTTGGGGGCAGAAGCGGGCGTGGCAGATCGCGCCGCGCAAATTTTAGGCGAGCGTCATCCTCAATTAAAAGTCGTTGGCGCGCACGCCGCTTCGCCCCACCCCGACGACGATGACGAATCGATTCGACTCATCCGCCAAGCCCAACCCGATATTTTATTTGTGGCTTACGGCGCGCCCGCGCAGGATAAATGGATTCAACGCAACAGGGCAAGAGTCGGCGTCAGTGTGATGATGGGCGTGGGCGGATCGTTCGATTTCATCAGCGGAGTCGCGGCGCGCGCCCCGCGCTGGATTCAGAATATCGGTTTAGAGTGGCTGCATCGCTTAATCCAACAGCCTTGGCGCTGGAAGAGGATGTTGGCGTTGCCGAGATTCGTGATCGCAGTGATGCGTGAGGTAAAGGGAAACAAGGGAAATAAAGGAAAACGTGATGCGTGACCGAAGGGATGATGCGTGATATGCGATACGCTATATGCCATACGCCATCCGCGATACGCGATATAATCGCTTCTGGAGGAACAATCCGATGACTCCCAAAGAACTCAAAGACAACGAAAAGAAAATACTAGCTTGGATCGAAAAGGCAGGCGCGATCAGCCCTAGCCAACTTGCCGCCGAAACTATGATTCTGCCGCAAGAGATGTGGGAAATGCTCAACCGACTGGCTGAAAGAGATTTGGTGATGCTGCGCGACGACCCTGACAGCGTGGATGGCAAATTGATCTTCGCCGCGCCAATGGCGAAGGCGGCTCCTAAGATGCAAGCCAAACCCGAGCAGGATGAGCCATGAAAGACGATCTTCGCAACCGATTTAATTTTTGGGCGACATTTAGTTTAATCGTGATCGCAACGCTGGCAGTCTTGCTCGCCATGCCGCTCGACCTGATGAATTTGAACCCCGTCGTTCTTCAATTGCAAACGCGAATAAAAGATGGGCTCGGTTCACTCACGCCGTTCATCGCCGTCGGCGCGTTGGGCGCGGCGGTGGGTTTGGCGGAACTTACCTCGACCTTTGAAGATTATCCGCGCGAAGCCATTATGACTCAGTGGGGTCAGTATTTAATTTGGCTCAACGGCGGCACCGCCATTCTGGCATTTTTCATCATCCGCTTCTATGCCCCGCCCGAGACCAATATATTCTTATTGATCCTGATGGTCGGGATCGGCTTCCCGACTCTCATCCGCACCAACTTCACCTTCGCCAAACAATTCGGCGGCGATGGCAAGGGTGATATGGGAATCAATCTCGGTTGGCTCTACGAACAATTTCAGACGCTGTGCAAAAAACAAATTGACGTGGAGTTGATGACCTTCCGCCGCAAGCAAGTGGATCGTTTGTTGGCGCGTTACCCCACGGTGCTAGAGTTGTATCAGACTGCGCTCTATACGATCAAAGCGCGGGCAACCTTCACCAAAGCGGAAGAGGAAACGAAGCTGAGTGAGTTGCAGCAGAAGATCGATCCAAAATTTCCTATCGAGGCGGCGCGCACTGAAATCGGTTTGTTGATCTTGGAAGTGGGCGGCATCGCTTACGTGGATTTATTGGTGGAAGCGCGACGCGAAGCGCCCACGCCCGTTGCGGCGGCGGTTGCCGAAGCGAGTCGAGGAGCGGCTGCCCCTGCGGCTGCCGTCACCGCACCCGTCGGCGGCGGGCTCGATTCGGAATCGGTGGTGAAGAAGCTGGTCGAGATGCCGCTCGATGATCTGGTGTCGTTTGGAGTCAGTCTGCTCAACGCCAGTGACGATCAAGATTGGGTAAAGAAAGCGGCGCAACCGCAAGGCAATATCACCGAAGTAAAACAGAAAGCGCCGATTGCTTATTATCTGGTCTCGCGATTGGGCGTTGACGCAATAGTGCGCGCCTTACAAAACAGAAACGATTCCTCGGCAGACAAATCGTAACGCGGATCGCTCGTAGCTACTCAAGCGTCATTGCGAGTCTTCGAGAAGCAATCTCAAAGCGTGACCGAGATTGCTTCGCAAAGAACGCTCGCAATGACGGAGTGGCTGAGTAGTTACAATCGCTCGCCTCACTTAATTTATCAAGGCGCAAAGACACAACAGCATCTCGCTGAAACTAAAAGTCTTTGCGCCTTTTTGTTTTCAAACCGAAGTAAAAATACGCAGCAATTTTATGTTTCGACAACACCTGACAGGTCTGTTTACAATTCGGCGGGCGTTAAATTCGGCAAGACCTGTCAGGTGTGGCGTGGAGATTCGGGAACTTATTTTTACATGAGCCCTATGAAACTTTCCGATTTGATTAATTCATTTACAGCACTCAACCATGACGATGCGCAGCGCAGTCAACGCATTTTGTTTTTGATTCTGCTTTTGTCCTTAGGCGGCTCCACCGTCTTTATGGTGGTTGGGTTGGCACTCAGCAGAGATGACATCACCCGAACAAGTATTTTGTTTACTGCGCTCACGCTGTTTTGCTTGTGGTTGTTTTATAAAGGGTATCAGACTCTGCCGCGTTTCTTAATCCCCTTCGCCCTGCTGCTCACTCTCAATTATCACCTTGTGGTTGGCTACGGTTTAAATGATGTTGTGCTTATCTTTTATCCGCTGGTGTTAGTGTTTGCGGCGCTGGTGTTGAACACACGCCTGACAATAACGTTGCTGGTTGCCGCCATCTTATCCTTCTTCGCCATCGTCTATCTCGAAACGCAAAAGGTATTTTCATTCCGTTTGCCGCTCGATTATTCGGACGCCATCACCGCTTCTATTGCGCTTATCGTCACCACCGTATTAGTCAAAGCCGTCGCCAACGATCTGCGTCGCAGTTTTCGGCAAGTGCAGCAAAGTAACCGTCTGCTGCAAGCCGAGATCACCGGACGCGATCAAGCGGATCGTAAACTGCAACAACGCGCCGAAGAAATGTATCTGCTGTATCAAATGGGCATTGCCCTCACCAGCAAGCAAGACCTCTACCATGCGCTGCGGGCAATGGTGAAAGAACTTAAACGATTAATGATCACCGACGCCTTTCACGTCGCACTGTACGATCCCCAAACGGATCTACTGACTTATCCTTTATTCTTAAATGTGGAAGAAGATTTACAAATTGCCCCGCGCAAATTAAGCGATAACCCCGGCTTGTCGGGAGAAGTGATTGCCACCCGCCAGACTCTCTATATCCCTGACATCACCGACCCTGAAACACAACGCGCGCACAACATTGTCATCATTGTGGATGTAGGTATGCGTTGCTATGTCGGCATCCCGTTGCTCTTGGAAGATCGTGTCATCGGCATCATGTCGGTGCAAGCGCGTTTGCCTCACGCTTACACTCAAGAACAAATCCGTCTGCTCGAGACACTGGCGGCACAAGTCGTCATCACTATCGAAAAATCTCGTTTACTAGAACAGGTTCAGCAAGAACTCGTTGAGCGCCAGCAAGCCGAGGAATCGTTGCGAGCCAGCCAAGAACGCTACCGATTAATTTCAGAAGTGATTTCTGACTACACATTCTCGACTCAGTTAGACACGCAAGGGCAGCTGCAGCTCAATTGGGTCGCGGGCGCTTTCGAAGCGATTACCGGATACACTTTTGAAGAGTATGTCGCTAACGGCGGCTGGCTAACCGCGCTCTATCCCGAGGACGTGGCACAAGATGCCAAAGATATGGAAACCTTGCGTGCCAATAAACCCGTGATTAGCGAAGTCCGCACCTTTACGAAAAGCGGTCAATTACGTTGGGTGCGCGTCTATGCCCATCCGGTGTGGGACGCGGAACGAAATCAGATGGTGGGGATTTACGGCGCGGTGCAAGACATTACGCGGCGCAAACAGGCTGAAGAAGAAATTTTAAATTCTCTGAAAGAAAAAGAACTGCTGCTCAAAGAAGTGCATCATCGCGTCAAGAACAACATGCAAGTCATCGTCAGTATGTTAAATTTGCAATCGGCGCAAGTCAGTGACGACAGGATACTGGCACTGCTGCGCGAGAGTCAAAACCGCGTGCGCTCGATGGCGCTCGTACATGAGAAACTGTATCAGTCGGCAAGTCTGGAGCAAATTGATTTTCACGATTACGCCCATCATCTGGTTTCGA
>CAKKQG010000088.1:2105-7670 GCA_919901875.1 Anaerolineales bacterium | reverse complement strand
TGTTGAAGCGCGCCGATTTTTTGGGGTCGCTCATGGAAGGCAGAGAGGGGATCGCCATTGCCGGAACGCACGGCAAGACCACAACGACGGCGATGATCGCCTTCATGCTGACGCAAGCGGCTCTCGATCCCACATTTATTGTGGGTGGCACATTAACCAACTTAGGCACGAATGCTAAACACGGCAAAGGTTCGCCGTTTGTGATCGAAGCCGATGAATACGACGGTATGTTTTTGGGATTGAAACCGAAGATCGCCGTGATCACCAATGTTGAACACGATCACCCTGATTGTTATCCGACTGTGGAATCGTATCGTGCCGCGTTTGAAAAATTTGCATCACTCGTGCCGAACAGCGGCGCGTTGATCGTTTGTCGTGATCATGATGGTGCGAAAGAAATAGGGGAGTGGGCGTCGCAAAAAAATATCCGCGTGATTTGGTACGGCTTGAAGAACGGCGCGGAGTGGAAAGCCGAAAACATTCAGGCAAATAGCGCGGGCGGCAGTGATTACGTGGTGACGCGCGGCGGGCAGACCGTAGGCTTGGTGCGAACTCGCCTGCCGGGCAATCACAATGTTTCAAATAGTTTAGCCGCTCTTGCCGTGCTTGATCTGCTCGGCGTGGATTTCAACATTGCCCGCAACGCGCTCGCCGAGTTCACGGGCGTGGGTCGCAGGTTTGAAGTTAAAGGGGAAGTCGGCGGTGTCACCGTGATTGACGATTACGCCCATCACCCGACAGAGATCAAAGCAACGTTGGCGGCGGCGCGCAAGCGATTCGGTGATCGAAAAATTTGGGCGATGTTCCAACCGCACACCTTCAGCCGCACAAAAATTTTGCTGTCGGAATTTGCCTCAAGCTTCGGCGACGCCGATCATGTTTTGGTGACGGATATTTTTCGCTCACGCGAATCTTTTGATACGAGTGTGAGTTCCAAAGATATTGTGGCGCAGATGAAACACGCCGACGCGCGTTACGTGCCGACTTTGGCAGAAGCGGGGACGGTATTGTTGGCGGAGTTAAAAAGTGGTGATGTGCTGATCACGCTTGGCGCGGGTGACGGCAACACCGTTGGGGAGAAAGTGTTGAGCAGCTATGATGAACAAAACTCGATTTCAATTCACAACACACGAAATGCCCACGCTGGGGACCAGTCGTCACTTGCTGGTCGCTAACAATATGAGCAGCACGCCTTCCACGTCGAGCGCGTTGCGCGCGGTATTCGGCGACAAGCTGCGCGAAGGCGATCTGTTGAGTCGTTACACTTCGTCGCGTATCGGCGGACCCGCCGATTACTTTATCGCCGTTGACACCGCCGATGAGTTGGCGAATGCGGTGAAGCAAGCGCGGCACTTCGGACTCAACCACTTCATACTCGGCGCGGGGTCGAACATTTTAGTTTCCGATTGGGGCTATCGCGGCTTGGTGATTCAGAATCGGGCGCGATTAGTTTCGATCACCGAAGAAGGCAATCGCTTCATCGTGCGTGCCGAATCCGGCGCGGGGCTGCCGACTCTGGCGCGGCAATGTATGTTGCGCGGCGCGGCGGGACTCGAATGGGCGGCAACCGTTCCGGGCACAGTTGGCGGCGCGGTCTTTGGCAACGCGGGCGCGCACGGATCGGACATTGCGGCGACTCTGCGAATGGCAACGATCTTGCAAAGTAATGGGGATGTGCGGGATTGGACTTTAAAAGATTTGCAATTTGCCTATCGCTCCTCGGCATTGAAGCGCGGCGAAGCTGGCATCATTCTTGCGGCAGAGTTCGAGTTGAAACGCGACGATCCGAAAGTTTTGCAGGAGAAGGTTGAAACTTTCATTACACATCGCAAACGCACACAGCCGCCGGGCGCGAGCATCGGCTCCATGTTCAAGAATCCCAAAGACGATCATGCCGGACGATTGATCGAAGCGGCAGGACTCAAAGGCGTGGTGATCGGCAAAGCAGAAATTTCTCCGATCCATGCGAATTTCTTCGTCAACTTGGGCAACGCCAAAGCGCACGATGTGTATTCGCTCATCGCTTTAGCCCAAAGCAAAGTGCGCGAGAAGTTTGGTGTGAACCTTGAACTGGAGATTGAGCTTGTTGGAGAATGGGGCGGACAATGCTGAAAGGGTTGAACGGGATGAAGGGGATGAACGATTCACCCCCTTCACCCTTTCATCCCCTTCACGATTAAACGTGACTCACAAGATCAGAGTCGGTCTCATCTTCGGCGGGCGAAGCGGCGAGCATGAAGTCTCTCTCATGTCGGCGCGTTCGGTGATGAAGGCGATTAACAAAGATAAATATGAGGTGACGCTGATCGGCATCACGAAAGAAGGGAAGTGGATCGCCGGTGATGACACGATGAAGCATCTCACCTCAGGGGACATCGCCGACGCCAGTGAAGCCGCCTTGCTCGGTGAACCGCAGCACCGCGCGTTGATGCAAGTGAAGGCTAACGCCGTCGCCGGTGAGGCAGGCGACGGCGGCGTCACCTTATCATCCATGACCGAGCTCGATGTGATCTTCCCTCTCCTTCATGGAACGTTTGGCGAAGATGGCACGGTGCAAGGTCTTCTCGAACTCGCCGACATCCCTTACGTGGGCGCGGGCGTTGTGGGTTCGGCGGTGGGGATGGACAAAGCGGTTTTTAAATCGGTGATGAAAGCGCACGATATTCCGACGCCGAAGTATGTCATCGCCTTGCGGAGTGAAGTTGAGCGTGATGTGCAAGGGGTGATTGCGAAATGTGAAGCGCAGTTCGGTTACCCGATGTTTGCCAAGCCCGCGAATTTGGGATCGTCGGTGGGCGTGGTGAAGGCACACAACAAAAGTGAAATGCCAGATGCGTTGAGAGAATCGGCGAAGTGGGATCGAAAAATTTTGATCGAGCAGGGCATTGATGCCCGTGAGATCGAAGTGAGCGTGTTGGGCAACGATGAGCCAATCGCTTCTGTGCCGGGCGAGGTCGTGCCGAAGAAAGAGTTTTACGATTACAACGCGAAATATATTGACGGCGATTCGGAATTGCGGATCCCCGCGCCGTTAGACGGAGCCACAACGAAACGCGCACAAGAAATTGCCGTGGCGACGTTCAAAGCGATTGACGCTTGTGGCATGGCGCGAGTAGATTTTTTGATGGATCGCAAAACGAATGAGTTGTATGTCAGCGAGATCAACACCATTCCCGGCTTCACTGAAATAAGTATGTATCCAAAACTTTGGGAAGCAAGCGGGATGAGTTACAGCGAACTGATTGATAGATTAATTGAGTTAGCGATAGAACGACAAGCCGAGAAAGACGCAACACAACGAGTGTATGAGGTCAAGCGATGATCACACGCCGCTCCAATAAAGAAGAAACGACATCACGCGCCGAGGCGGTTCGCGCCAAACGCAAACAACAAGAGTCGTCTGCGCGCCCGCCTTCGGCGAAGAAGGTGGTGAGCCAGATTCGCAGCGTGGTCGAAGAGGTGCTGCCGACTCAACAGGTTCGCACGCCGCGCCGCACGGCGGCTTATCGCCCCACGCGGCGGCGTTGGGATTCGGCAATCGCTCAACCACACACGATGCACACCGGCGGTTTAGCGATTCCCAATTTGCCATTGAGTTGGCGCACGGTGAGCTTCTCGATTGTCGTGGTGTTGAGTGCGTTCTTGTTGCATCTCATGTCGTCGCCCGATTATTACATCAACTCGATCAGCCTTGCCGGATCGAAAAACATTCCGGGTGATGAAATTTATCGTTTGTCCGGCGTCGCCGGATTGAATGTGTTGTGGCTCGATCTGGATCAAGTGCAGGAGAAAGTGCAAACCATCCCCGGAATTAAAACGGCGGTTGTTGAAGCGCACTGGACGAATGATATTTATATACAAGTGACAGAGAACGAGCCGGTGTTGGTCTGGTCGCAGGGTGGGCAGACGGTGTGGGTGGATAAAGACGGCATCACCTTTCCGGCGCGCGGGCAGAATCCAAACATCATCCCCATTGTGGTAGATGATGCCACACTGCCGCTTGCCGCAAATTCTCGCATTCCGGTTAATGCAATTCAAGGCGCGCTGCAGTTGAAGCAGTTGCGCCAAAACATAGAACTGCTACACTATGACGCTGTTAATGGTCTGTCTTATCAAGATGGTCGAAACTGGCGCGGATATTTTGGCGTCGGGACAGATATGGAAATGAAACTGGCAGTATATGAAACGTTGGTGGCGAACTTGGTCGCGCGCGGTGTGAAGCCGACGATGATCAGCGTAGTGAGCAAGGACGCGCCTTATTACCGCAAATAGCGAATAGCAGATGGCGAATGGCGGATAGCCATACGCGATAAGCGATACGCGATAAGCAATACGCTAAATGGATGCACCGTTATTAACCGCGATTGATGTTGGAACCACAAAAGTCTGCGCATTGGTCGCCGAGATGGTCAGTGAGACCGATTTCGAGATCATCGGCGTAGGGCTCGAACCTGCGCGCGGGATGCGCAAGGGCGTGGTCATTAACGTGGATGAGGCAGGCGGGGCGATCCGCGCGGCGGTTGAAAAAGCGGAACGATCTTCGGGATTGGAGATCGGGCAAGCGTTTGTGAGTCTGGCCGGGTCGCACGTTGCCTCTATTAACAGTCGAGGCGTAGTTGGAATTTCGGGACAGCGCGGCATTGATCAAGATGATATTGATCGCGCGTTAGATGCGGCGCAAGCGATTGCCATTCCGCATAACCGCGAAGTGCTGCACGTCGTGCCGCGCGGCTTCACCGTTGACTCGCAAGAGGGTGTGCGCTCGCCGATTGGGATGCACGGCTTTCGCTTAGAAGTTGAAGCACACATCGTCACGGCGGCGGCGACTTCTGTTCAGAACCTTACTAAGTGTGTGGAGAGCGCGGGCGTGCAAGTGGAAGCGTACGTTTTGAATCCACTCGCCTCTGCCGAAGTTGTTCTGACCGATACCGAGCGCGAGATGGGCTGCGTGGTGTGCGACATCGGCGGCGGCACAACCGATTTGGCAATTTACATCGAAGGCAACGTGTGGCACACCACCGTCCTGTCGGTGGGCGGCAATCACATCACCAGTGACATCGCGCACGGCTTGCGTTTGCCGGCCGATGTGGCAGAGAAAATTAAAATTGATTATGGTTCGGCGCGATCACGCGACATTGACGCCGCCGATACGTTTTCGGTGAAACCGTTTGGTGAAGAGAAGCCGGTGCAGGTGAGTAAAAAAGATTTGGCGATGATCACCGAAGCGCGCGTCGAGGAAATTTTTAATCTCGTGCTGCAAGAGATTAAGCGATCAGGCTACGACGGACTCTTGCCGGCGGGCATTGTGATCACCGGTGGCACCGCCTTACTGCCCCAAATCCGTTTGGTGGCAAGTGAAACTTTGAATCTTCCGGCGCGTGTAGCCGCCCCCGAAAATTTGCGCGGGCTTACAGACATGCTTAAAGGACCGCAGTTTGCGACCAGTGTGGGCTTGCTCAAGTGGGCGGCGCGCGAAACAGTGGCGGCGATCCGCACGCCCAAGAGTGGGCACAAGGCGCGCAGTAAAACGATGGACGACAGCATGACGAAGATGTCGGAGTGGTT
>CAKKQG010000088.1:0-2005 GCA_919901875.1 Anaerolineales bacterium | reverse complement strand
TTGGAAATTCAGAGTGAGAACGGAGCTCTCACTTTAGAAAATTTTCTAAGAGAGAAGGGAATAAAAGCCATGCAACAAACATATCAGCAACCCCAGCAACCCCATCCCCAGCCGCCACTGCCACATGTGCCCGCGCTGGAATCGTTTGCCCGCATTAAAGTGGTGGGTGTGGGCGGCGGCGGCTCAAACGCCGTCAACCGCATGATCGAAGAAAAGTTGAGCGGCATTGAATTTGTCGCCATCAACACCGACGCGCAGGCGCTGTTACTCTCCAACGCGCCCAAGCGGGTTCGCATCGGCGATAAGCTGACGCGCGGACTCGGCGCGGGCGGCAACCCCGAGAAGGGCGCGAAAGCGGCAGAAGAGTCGCAAGAAGAATTGTATGAGACTCTGCGCGGCGCGGACATGGTCTTCATCACTTCCGGAATGGGCGGCGGCACCGGCACTGGCGCGGCACCTGTCGTGGCGCAAATTGCCAAAGAACTTGGCGCGTTGACCATTGGCGTGGTCACTCGACCTTTCACCTTTGAAGGCGCGAAGCGATCAACGGCGGCTGAGTCGGGCATCAACAAATTGAAGGAATTCGTTGACACGTTGATCGTTATCCCGAATGATCGCCTACTTCAAATTGTAGACAAACGTGCTTCGTTGAATGAAGCCTTGCGAACTGCCGATGATGTTTTGCGTCAGGGCATTCAAGGTATCTCAGAATTAATCACCGTGCCCGGTTTGATCAATCTCGACTTCGCCGACGTGCGGACGATCATGGCGGAGGGCGGGGCGGCGTTGATGGCAGTGGGTCGCGCCAGTGGTGAAGATCGCGCGCGGCTCGCGGCTGAAGCGGCGATCTCTTCGAGCTTGCTCGACATCACAATTGACGGCGCGCGTGGCATTTTGTTCAACGTCACCGGTGGTCCAAGCATGACTCTGTTCGAAGTGAATCAAGCGGCGGCGATCATCAAAGAGACGGCGCATCCGGATGTGAACTTGATCTTCGGCGCGGTAGTTGACCCGAACATGAGCGACGAATTACGCATTACAGTGATCGCAACGGGCTTCGAGCGACAAAGCATGCCGCGTCGTGTCACGTCCTCGCGCGCGATGCAACCTGCTTCGGCGCAGACAACCGCTTCACGAACGCATGCGGCTGCGCCGCAATCGGCGGCATCCCACAGTGCGTCGCCGAATCCGGCTCCATCACAAAAAGAAAAAGATAACGCCGAGTTTGCGCCGCGTGTGTATAACACCGAAGACCTCGACATCCCCGCGTTTTTGCGCCGACGATAAAACGACACTTCCCTTTCTCTACGGTCGGTAGCTCCACCGACCCATGATGGATGAGACTGCTCAAGGTTTCGGGTGACCTTGAGCAGTTTCTATTCACACAAAATTTTTAACGCAAAGGAATAAATCCTTGTTAGTATGGAGGCGTGTGGCGAGTCGTCTTGCTAAACTTTTTAAGCCAAGCGACGCCCTATCGCTATTGCTAAAAGTTTTTCGAGTGCTATAATCGCTCTCTCTCAAACCCCAATATGCAGGGATGTTAAAGATCGGTTGTCCTGTATATGGCATGAAACATTCATTCTTCCTTTATGCGTTGCCCATATTGCCAACATGTTGATACCAAAGTAATTGATACGACTCATGACGCGCGTGGAGGTGTGCGTCGTCGGCGCGAGTGTATTAAATGCAAAGAGCGTTTTACTACTTACGAACGGGCGATCCTTTCTACGCCAATGTTAGTGAAGAGTGACGGGATGCGCGAAGAGTTTGATCGCGAGAAGTTGATTCGCGGCATTCGCGTCTCGTGCGCCAAACGCCCGGTCTCTGCCGCCGACATTGAACGACTCGTCGGTGAGATCGAATCAACGTTGCAGACGTTGGGCAAGCCCGAAGCTTCCAGCCGCATCGTCGGCGACATGGTGATCGCCGGACTCAAAGAACTCGATCAGATCGCTTATATCCGTTACGCCATTGTGTATCTGGGTTTGGACGATCTGCGCGC
>CAKKQG010000087.1 GCA_919901875.1 Anaerolineales bacterium | reverse complement strand
AAAAACCGCCAGCCGAGGCTGACGGTTCAAAAGTGTTACAGGGTAGTAAGACGCAAACGCGCGTCACCCATCGCGATCAGCGAGCCTCGGCTCCTGATCGCCACGAAGGGCAGCGCATCAACATCGAGAACGAATTACGATTGAACATGACGTTAGTATAGCATGGGTGTCAAGAGGGGAAACGAAAAATTGTTTCCTCCGTTTACAAACCTATAAACCTTATGAGTCAACATGAATCACGTCACCATTTTTAATCTCGCGCAGTTTTTCTTCGACTTGCGGTATCAATGGCTTGAGTGTTTCAAAACGATTGTCAACAGCCACCAAAAAGATGACGGCAATCTCCGAGACTTTTAGATTCTGTTGATATTGAATGTTTTGATCAGCCGTCACAAACACGTCAAATTGCCCGACAGCTAACCGCATCAACTCGCCATTTTTCTTCCCCGCCCAACCCATCTCTGGCACAGTCTTCACTTCATGTTCAGTAAATTCGTGTTTCAGTTTTTTCGGCAGACATTCATCTAACAAGAGTCGCATTGGTTTCCCTCACCAAAGATTGTTGAGCATTTTCTAAAACAGCAACCACTTGATCGCGCGTCACCGTGGGAAAGTCTTCTAAAAAGTCGGCAAGCCTCTCCCCTGCCTTCAAATAATCAACAAATGTTTGAAACGGCACACGGGTTCCAGTAAATACAAGCGTTCCGCCTAATACTTCAGCCGAACGATTAAGAACAGGTGTGGGTTGTAGAGTTGTTGGTAACATAGTTAATGCTCCTTGAACTATAAGGATTATACCGCCCCAAAGAGTACAACGGCTTCAGGATAATTAAGGGGATACCCTGTCTCTTGCTTCATCACTTCCCGAAAATTTTCTCCCCTGCCCGTATTGGAACTTTGAGCCGATTCTCGAACGGAGTCAGAGGGCAAGACCACCTGTCGTTATACGCGCAATAGGGGTTGTAGGCGATGTTGAAGTCCACTAAAAATTTTCCATCGCCGATGGGTTCGGGTTCGAGATAGCGACCCGCGGGGTACGTTTCTTTGTTCGCCAACGAATCAACGAATGGCAAAAAGAATCCGTGCGCGCCTTCGTAAATGGTCAACTCTGCTTCTTGCCCTTCCACCGAGAGTTTAAATTTTCCGTAGCGGGTGTAATGCTGCTCGCCGCCTGTCGTCGTCTGCATCACAATTTTTTCTTTCGTGGCAAACTCTTCCACCATCACTTCAAGGCGCAACGCAGAATTCTCGGGGAAGTATTTGAGCCCGTCAAAATTTTTTCTTTGTTCGGCGGTCAACGGGCTTTGCGGATGCGAGCCGAAGAAGTCGTCTTTTTGGGCGCGGGAAATTTCGAGGTCGGTCATAGTAAATCGTATTGCGTATTTCGTATTCCGTATCACTCACGATACGCAATACGCTCTACGGAATACGCGATTGGATCAACAAATCTTTTCGCTCACGCCACTTCTCCAAAAACTTTTTGTAATTCTTCTTGCTCAGTCTATCACGCTCGTCGGCGTTCATCCGTAAGTAGGGATGTTCGTGAATCGTAATTGGTAATTGGGGAATGGTCATTAAGCGAAGCCCCTTGTCTTTAAATGCCATGCTCCAATCCAGATCAATGTTGCGATAGAAAACAAACTTCTCGTCCAACATTCCAACGTGATTAAGGCGATCTCGTTTGAAGGCGAAAAGATAAAACTCAATCGCGTCACATTCGGATGTGGGCGCGGGATCGAACGTGAAGAGGTCTTCTGAAACCAACCCGTTACTGCCGCTTGCGCCGACTCGTTCATCGGCGAGTGACGCCGCCAACGGCGTGAAGGCGTCACCGTTAAGTTCTATATGTCCGCCAAGAATCATGATGTGCTTCCCGCGACTGGCGCGGAAGCCGGCATTGCGCCCCGCTCCTTCACCCAGATCGGATTCCAAAAAGATCGGGCGCAGACGATCATCGTCGCAAGCGAGATCAATGATGCCTTCTATAGTGTCGTCGGTTGAACCGCTATCAACCATAATCACTTCGATTGATTCATGACCCCACTTCAACGCGCTTTGGGCGGCGCGGATGATCTCGGCACGATTGTTATGGGCGAGGAGATTCACCGACCAGTCGAGAGTCGCGGGCTTCTCAAGTTGCGAAGGAACATCGGAAGGTTTGGCATAACGAAGGAGTGAGAAGGTTGCGCCCGTTGGAGAATCTTTTAGAGAGTAGCCAATGGTTGTGATTCGATCACGCAGACGATCACTCTCGGCAAATTTTTTCTCGGCGCGAAGTTGATCGCGTTCCCTTGCCCATTCCTTGATGTGTGATGGCACGTAAAGAGATTGGACGCTTTGCGTAGAGATTGGGGATTGGCTGATGGCTAATGGCTGATGGCTAATGGCTGCCTCGGCGGCATGCGCTGGGGTTAAACGTTCAAAGGGGAATGAATCGCCTTCGCGGTAATGTTGGTCTTTTCCTTTGTGTCGAATCGTCACCCGCCCGGCGCCGATCACGCTGACGATCTTTTTTTTGAGATCGAATGTGCCAGCGGTGTTTTCATCTATACCGAGTATCACGGTTGAATCGGGCAAAAGTTTTTCGAGCGCGAGCAAACGCGGTTCGCCCATAAAGCAGTAGCGTGTGTCGTAGGTGCGACCTTCTTTGTTGTCGTAATGCGGGATGATGGCGAGATCGAGTCCGTGCGGTTGGAGGAGATTCAAACCTTCGACCCAATGCGGCGCTGCTCCGGCTTTGTAGATTTCGTAGACAGGCAAGGCGTAACGGCTAATGGCAATCGTGGCGCTGCTCGCCAGAACAAGTTGCGCGCCCGCGTTGAGTCGATCTACGAGTGTTTGGTATACGGTTGTGTCGCGCCAATGTTTGATGGCATACGTTGGGCTGCCAGGTCCGGCGATGATGTAGTTAGACGTTTGCAGAATGGCGGCGGCTGAGGCGGCAGAGTCGGCTTCACTGCGAAAGCGGGCGAGGGTTATATCAAGCGAAAAATTCTTTTTAAAGTAGTGGATAAAGATGGCGCCGATCTCATCTGTATTAAGTTGAAAACCGGCGGGGGTGTCAATGAAGGCGAGGCACGGAGGGCGGAGATTAGAGAGTAGAGATTGATGTAGATTGAGGAGGCGATCAGATGTTTCGCCGGAGCCGATGAGAGTTAACATAAATGAACAATGAGACAATGAAACAATGAACAAGCAAAATTCAAAAAAGAAAATTCAAAATAGAATGTATCGCGGATACGAGAGAAAACAAAAAAGGCAGAATGTGAAGTGTGCATCCTTCATCCTTCTGCCTTCATCCTTTGGTGCGGAGAGGGTGGGATTCGAACCCACGAGGCTTACGCCTATCCGATTTCGAATCGGACGCACTCGACCAGACTATGCGACCTCTCCAACGTGCAAAATTATAACAGAAGCCGTCGGCAAATTCCCGTAACTAATAATCAGGCGTCATTGCGAGCGCACTTTGCGAAGCAATCTCGGTCGCGCTTGGAGATTGCTTCGTCGCAAAGAACGCTCCTCGCAATGACGGAGTGGCTGAGTAGTTACAAATTACTGTGATCAAGTTTTCGGTTCGGCAAAGTCAAACTCTTGAGCATTCGTGATTCGCATTAAATCTATCGGGCTCATCGCCAACGTGTGTTGCGGCACACCGCAGCCACCAAAGATCGTTTCCACTTCTTTCAAACGCGAATCGACGATAGTGGGAATCTCAGATTGAACGAGCGAGACTGTGCCGACGTGAGAACCGGTGAGTTGCCACACTACTTCAGAGGTTGCCAACGAAACATCCTTCAACCCCAACTGCTTTTTGATCTTTTTGTAAACAATGCGCGTTGCGCCACTGATGATCGCCGCGATGAATCCCTTTTCGGTTTTGAGAATCAAAGTGGGCGCCATCTCTGCCAACGTGCCGACACCGTGCGTCACGCCATCTTCGGCCGAAGCGTAAGTTGTTTCGTGCGGCAAAATTCTGTAGCGGATATGCTCAGCGTCTAATTGACTCTTAAGTTGATCGAGGCGTTGTTGGTGATCGGGAGTGATCACAATTCCGCGCTCTCGCCCATCTTCGGATAATGCACTTCGGGGATGCCACTGGCGCGTAATTTCTCGGCGAGGGCATTAGCAGGTTCCGCTTCACCGTGGACAAGGAAAACTTTTTTGAGTCGTCCTTTGAGATTCATTGCCCATTCGAGCAAGCCGCTTTGATCGGCGTGAGCGGAGTAACCGCTAATGACTTCGACGTGGGCGTTCACTTTATATTCTTCGCCGAAGATTCTTACTTTGGGAGCTTTCTCCACGAAGCGGCGACCCAACGTGTCGGGCGCTTGCCACGAGACGATCAACACCGTGGCTTTTGGATTCTCGATATTATTGCGTAAATGGTGTAAGACGCGCCCGGTTTCCGCCATACCCGAAGCGCTGATGATCACCATCGGACCCTTTTTATCATTGATCGCTTTTGATTCGTCCACACTGCCTACATACGTCACTTCGGGGAAATTCAGGACATCGGTCTTCATCTCGTCGGCGAACTCGCGCGCGGTTTCATCTTGAATCTCGGAATGTTTGCGGAAGAGCTTGCTGACGTTCACGGCGAGCGGGCTGTCTACGTAGATCGGGAATTTGGGCAGTGCGCCGCTTTCCATCATAAAGTGCAAACTGTAGATCAATTCTTGAGCGCGACCCACGGCGAATGATGGGATGATGATCTTGCCGCCGCGATCCACGGCTTCGCCGACAATCTTGCGTAATTGGCTTTGCGCTTCTTCGCGCGACTTATGATTTTTGTCGCCATACGTGCTTTCCATGATCAGGTAATCAATATCGTGGATCAAGGTTGGGTCGCGCAGAATGGGAGTCTCTTTGCGCCCTAGATCACCGGAGAAGGCAAAGCGAATCTTTCTGCCTTTCTCTTCAATATCCATCACGGTGATCGAGGAGCCAAGGATGTGACCGGCGTCGAAAAATTCTGCGACCACGCCGGGGACGACTTCAAACTTTTGATCGTAAGTCACCGTTCTGAAATTTTTGAGCGCGGCTTCGGCGTCTTTCTGACCGTAGATCGGCTTGATGGGTGGCTCACCGCGTTTGGCGCGTTTCTTGTTCACGAACTCGGCGTCGCTTTCTTGGATGTGTGCCGAATCGAGGATGAGATAGTTGGCAAGATCGCGCGAGGCATGCGTGGTGGTGATAGTTCCTTTGAAACCATTTTTAAAGAGGTTGGGGATGTTACCGCCGTGATCGGTATGGGCATGAGACAGAACAAGGGTCTGCACAATCTTGACATCATGTTTAAAATTCAAGTTGCGCTCATAAGTATCTTTGCGTGATCCTTGAAACAAACCGCAATCGAGCAAGAAGCGCGAGCCATTGACTTCGATGAGATGTTGGCTGCCGGTAACAGTTTGCGCTGCGCCGTGGAAGGTAATTTTCATTGATTAGGTCTCCTCGAGTAAAAATAGTTATCAGTGACCAGTGATCAGTTATCAGTGACTGGTTACTGATTACTGCTCACTGTTTACTGAGCTCTGCTCACTGGTTTTGCTGCAATATCGCCACGATCTCTTCGCCGTATTTTTCGCGGCGGATGGGACCGAGTCCATTAATAAGATGAAGATCGTCGCGGGTGTGAGGTGGGCGACGGGCTAGCGACCACATCACATCGCGCGGGATGATCACGTCGGCTTCAACGCCGCGCGTTTGGGCTTTTTTCTTGCGCCATTTGCGAAGCATTTCATAGCGCCCAACAATTTCGTCAGGCTCGCGCTCGTTGCGCGGCGGATGACACAACGGTGAGCGGCGACCCCGCTCAACCGCTTCCAAAAGAGCTTTGACATAACGCTGGATCGATCCTGTTACGCCTTCGGTTTTCTTTACTTCGTCAAGAGTCTTGGGTTCGGTTTGGGCAAGGGCGAGAAGCACGTTGTCATTCATCACTTTGAACGGCGGACGGTTCATCTGTCGCGCGGCGGAGTCGCGGTAGATAAAAAGTTCGCGCAAGATCGCCGCCTGACGCGAGGTGAGATCGCGCGCGCCGCTGATGCGCCAAAAATTTTCGGGGTCGAAGGTCGGCAGAGCGAAATGATTATTCCCGATGAGACGCGAGAGGCGATCAAATTCTTCTTGCGCTTCGTCATGGCAGTTATTGGATTTAAGTTCTTCGATCAGCTGATCACGAAGCGGGAGGAGGTAGTGGGTATCCAGGCGGGCGTAGGCCAGCTGGTCGGGGGTGAGAGGCCGCGCCCCCCAGTTGGCGCGTTGATGGCGTTTATCCGCTTTCAGGCCGAAGTGAGTCTCCAATAGTGAACCGAGTCCCAATTGAGTCCAACCTAAGGTGCGCGCGGCGATCATCGTATCGAAGATGCGAGTGACTTTCCAGCCAAAATCGCGCCGCAAGCAGATGAGATCGTATTCGGCGGCGTGAAAAATTTTTTCGATATTGGGATTGGCGAAGATCGGTTCGAGCGGAGAGAGGTCGCCGATGGCGAGCGGGTCAATTAAATAATCCTGGTGAGTCGTGGAAAGTTGAATGAGGCAGACGCGCTCACGATAGGCGTGAAGCGAATTGGATTCGGTGTCAACGGCGAGGCGAGTGTGCGCGCTTAGTTCATCCACCAGCGCCCGAAAAGTTTGCGCGGCGTCAATCCAAATCCAAGGTTTCATCTCGACGGATGACATAAGGCGATTATACCTTCTGTTGAGACTCGAAACATTTTCATTGACACCCCTTAACGGTTGTGATAAATTTAGCACGCTTTGTCCAAGTCAAGTTGATGAGACTTGGCGATTTTTATGTATTTATTTTGGATCCTTGTAGAGACGTAGCATGCTACGTCTTTACATACAAAAGGAGGAGCAAAAAATACTATGGCTGCTGCGGCTGCTCCAAGCCCAAGCGTCAACCCACTGACGCGACGAGAATTTTTGTATTACATCTGGGGGGCATCTATGGCTCTGCTCTTGGCAGAGACCGGCGGCGCGACGATCTGGTTCGCGCTGCCACGATTCAAAGCGGGTGAGTTCGGCGGGGCGTTCACGTTGGATGTCGGTCAACTCCCCTCGGTTGATTCGGGACCGAAAGATTTCCCTGATGGGCGGTTCTGGTTGGTGAATCTCGGTCCGAAATCTATTGCGGATTCACGACAACCGAAAGATTACCCCACCGGACAAGGTGTTGCCGCCATTTACAAAGTGTGCGTCCATCTGGGTTGTCTC
Organism: Anaerolineales bacterium; assembly: GCA_919901875.1. Taxonomy (GTDB): domain Bacteria; phylum Chloroflexota; class Anaerolineae; order Anaerolineales; family VGOW01; genus VGOW01. The sequence goes on along the minus strand of CAKKQG010000087.1, from coordinate 2,356 downwards.
TATAAGTGGGTGCCGACCAATGATCGTTTTGAATGTCCGTGTCACGGTTCGAAATACTTGGCGAATGGCACGCGCGTAGATGGTCCCGCGACTCGCAACCTTGATATGTTCGTGATCGAGGCGTTAGATGCGAGCGGCAAAGTGTTAGCGAAAACCGAAAGCGGCGATCCCAATGCTGATCCCAAAGCGGGCGCGCCATTTCTCTTGCCGCCAGGCACGGTGCAGATTCGAATTGATACCGGCAAGAAAATTCAGGGCGCGTTTAACACCAAGCCCGGTGGCGGCAAGTAGAGGAACGATATGGCTCTCTTTCAACTTCACATTCCCATCCTTGACGACATTAAGAAAAAAGGTTTGAAGCCGGCGCTGTTGGCGGCGGTAGATGATTCGGTCAACCGCTTCACCGCCGGTCTCGGCATCAACGACATTCGCGGCGTGCTGCGCGGCGATCCTGCGCCGAAGCCCAACCCGCGCCTCAAACCCCATGCCGACGGGTTCTGGTTCCACATGCGCCCGACGTATTACAACAACTTGGTGCAGCCCCTGTATCCAAGTTTCCGCTTGGGCTGGCTCTCGATGTACTTCATGGTGTTCGAAACGATCACCGGCGTGATCTTGATGTTGTTCTACACACCCTCGCCGCTCTTAGCATTTGAAAACATGCTCAACATTATGAGCAACGTGCCGCTCGGTCTCTTCATGCGCGATCTGCACAAGATCGGCGCGGAAGGCATGGTGGGTGTTGTATGTTTGCATATGCTGCGCACCTTCATCACCGGCAACTACAAGAAGCCGCGACAGTTCACTTGGTTCACCGGCATAATCTTGTTGGGTGTCACCATCGCCTTGTCGTTCTCTGGTTACTTATTGCCGTGGGATCAACTCTCATTGTGGGCAGTGACCATTGGCGCTTCAATGGCTGAGGCAACACCCACCCCGCCGCCATTGGATGTTCTGGGGCAACAGTGGTTTGGCGATCCGCAATTCATCGGCACGATGTTTAACAACCTCTTGCGCGGTGGTCCGCAGTTTAACGCCAACGGGTTGTTGCGTTGGTATCTGGGACACGTTTTGTTAGTGCCGCTGGTGGGTTTCATCTTCATCGGCGTGCATTACTACAAAGTGGTGCTGCACGGTCACTCGCTCCCGCCCGAATCCGAAAAGGTCGGCGAAGATTCGGCAAAGCGCGTGCCGATGGATCAACGCACTTACTTCATGCCAGATATTTTGACCGACGAATTGTTTTTGGTTGCGCTGACCACTTTCATTTTGGTCTTCGCCGTCACCTTTGGCGGGTATCACGCGCCGCTTGAACCCCATGCCGATCCATTGATTACGCCACTGCATACAACTGCCCCGTGGTATTTCTTGTGGCTGCAAGGCATGTTGAAGTTGGGTGACAAAGTTTTGTGGGGCGTGGTTGCGCCGGGCGTGATCGCCGGTTTGCTCGTCGCGCTTCCATATGTCGAAGTGGGACCCAGCCGACGCTATGCAGATCGCCGCATCGGGCTTTCCGTTGGCATGATCGTCGTCATCCTAACTTCCATGTTAACTTTCATGGGGACGCCGTGGTATGCCGTATCGTCGTCGGTGGATCAAGAAATTGTTGCCACGCTTCTGCCGCAGACTCATCCGGGTCCACTGCGCTCAACTAAAGTGGATCAACTAACCGCCGGTCAATACAACGCCAAAGATTATAAATCTGCGCCGACCCAAGGTTTGCAGAAGTTGTTGGAAATCTACAACAACGAAATCGAACACGGCAAAGCCAAACTGCCCGGCGTGGAGGGCATCATGATCATCGAAGACTGGCAGACCGGCCTCAAGAAGATCACTTTCCGGGTCGTGTGGAATGGCGGCGCCAATACGTTCTCGCAAGACGCCTACTTACATCAAGACTCGAACTACGGAGAATAAGATATGACTATTCGTGTTGTGATCGGCACGGTGCTTATCGCCGCGACAATGATGATCGTCACCTTCATCATGATCAATGAACCGGCGCGCATGACTGAATTTGAATCGGGCTTCAAAGGACGCTCGATTGAAGCCGGGGCGTCGCTCTTCCAAAGCAGCTGCACACCGTGCCACGGCATTCAAGGCAAAGGCATAGAAGGTGTGGGCCCCTCGCTCAACGCCGCCGACCTCTTTAGCGGCAAACGCTTGAAGGAATTTGGATGGGCAGGCACTGTAAAAGATTATGTGCGCTCGGCAATCGCCAGTGGGCGCCCGCGCGCTTCGGCGGCATTCGCCAACTACCCGCAACGCATGCCCACTTGGGGTCAGGAATTTGGCGGACCCTATCGCAAAGATCAAGTTGAGAACGTGGTAGATTTTGTGATGAATTGGGAGAAAG
>CAKKQG010000086.1 GCA_919901875.1 Anaerolineales bacterium | reverse complement strand
TGGGTGAAGCGGAGTTGGAGTGGAGTGACTAAAATTTGAAGTTGGAAGTTGGAAGTTGGATGCTGGAGGAGGCGATATGGCAATCAAGAGTTATCGTGATTTTGAAGTTTATCAACGCGCCCACAAGCTCATTATTCCAATTTATAAACTTGCCGATAGTTTGCCGAAAGATGAACGGTTTGATCTGCGTAGTCAAATGCGCCGCGCGTGTAAATCAGTGGTTTCCAATTTTGTTGAAGGCTATAGCCATAAAGATACACCGACAAAGATGAAATCGTTTTGGCGCAATTCAATGGGGTCGGCGAATGAAATGGTTGAACACCTTGAGCAAGCAGTAATGCTAGACTATATCTCCGCCGCAAATACCGAGCCTCACGTTGCCGAATACACAATTATTGCCAAGCAGCTCAATGTTCTCATCAAGAACTGGCGAAAATTTTAAACACACGCTGCAACTACAACTACCCCTCCAACTTCCAACCTCCAACCTCCATTTTTTATGCGTCTCGGTCTCTTCGGCGGAACATTCGACCCGCCTCATTTGGGGCATTTGATATTAGCCGATGAGTCGCGCTCGCAATTAGGTTTAGAAAAAGTTTTATGGATCGTCTCCGGACAGTCTCCCCTTAAACTTGATCGTGAATTGAGTCCAGTAGAAGCGCGAATCGAAATGGTGCAAGCCGCAATCGCCGACAACCCTCATTTCGTTTTATCCTGCGTAGATATAGATCGCCCACCACCGCATTACACAATTGAGACGCTAAAGATTTTAGAAAGAGAATTTCCGCGTGACGAGTTTTACTTCATCATGGGCGAAGACTCACTGCGCGATCTTCCCAAATGGCGCGAGCCGCAAGAGATTATTAAGCGGGCGACGCTGGCGGTGTTAGCGCGCCCAAACCCTTCGGGTCGCAAAGAGCGCGAAGACCCAAAGGGTTTCGCTGATCTCGAATCGAAAATACCGGGCGTATCGTCGCGGGTAGTGTGGGTCAACGCGCCGCAGTTGGAGATCGCCTCAAGTGAAATTCAAAAGCGAATACGCGAGGGGAGGTCGGTGAGGTATATGGTGACGGATGAGGTGCGGAGGGTGATTGAGGAGAGAAGGTTGTATCAATGAACAATGAGACAATGAAGAATGAACAATGAACAATGAAGAATGAACAATGACAAAATCAAAAATTCTAAAATCCCAAAAGGGCAAAGGGGTATTTCTGAATAGCGCGCGACTTTGATGCTTCCATGCAGGATAATGGTTGGGATCAGAAAAATGTCAGATAGCGGATTAGAAAGTTGCCTCTCCACAACATCCTAAAATTGCAAAGGGCTATTCTCAGTAGATCACGAAAAGGCAAGCACTCCGATCCTTCGACTACGCTCAGGAGAGCGGCAGTGATCCTGAGCGGAACGAAGTGAAGTCGAAGGGTCTGCCGCGCAGTCGAGGAGGGCGGGAAGTCGCCGCATTCGCCGCATCCCTCGACTGCGCGCGAAAACTTGTCCTGAGCGAAGTCGAAGGAACACGCGCTCCGCTCGGGATGCTTTCGTGATCTACTGATTCTCGATACTGTTTAATGAAAACCCGCTTCGTGAGTAACACGTAAGCGGGTTTTGTTTTACGGAATACGAAATACGTTTCACTTCTTCTTCGTTGTTGCCTTCTTCTCTGCTGTCTTGGTCTTCGTCGCTGCCTTCTTCGGTTTCGCCTCTTCAACTTTCTTCTTTGCAGGCAATTCTTTTTCCTTTACTTCCTTCACTTCCACTATTTCCTTTGCAGGCTCTGGCGTAGGCGTGGGAGCAGAGGCGGCAGGCGCGGGCGAGGTATATTCAGGTAACGGTGTGTTCGGCGGAATGCGCCGCTTCAACTCGTTCACTTGAATTTTTAATGCGTGGCGGCATTTGGGACAGTTTTCGACGTGATGAATTGCTTTCTCGGCTTGGGCTTTGGCAACAGCGTAGAGCAGGGCATCACGCGGCATTGTGTATGTCCACCCACACCACTGACAACGGATTTGCATCATAGATTAGTTCTCCTTTGGCTATAAGCGATCAGCCTTCAGCATTATACATCTTGGTTTGCTGACGGCTGATGGCTGTCGGCTGATTGCTGAGAGGCGATCAAAATTCCGATCAAGATTATCACGCCGCCAATGAGAGTGAGTTCGGCTGGCTGTTGTTTGAAAATGAAGAAGGCAAGAATTGTTGAGCCGATGGGTTCGCCGAGAACGGTAATTGAAACGTAAGTGGCAGAGAGATAGCGCAACGCCCAATTAAATGACGAATGTCCAATGAGCTGCGGAAAGATGGCGAGAAGAATTAAACCGACGTAGGCAGTTGTGGTGTAGCCGAAAAAATTTTCGCCTGTGATCAATGTGGCGATGATTAACGTGATCGCCGCCGCGCTGTAGCAGACAAAGATGTAGGGGATGAGTGAGAGTTTGGATCGAATCGATCTGCCGATGAGGAGATAGACGGCAACGGCGACTGCTCCGGCGATGGCGAGCATGTTTCCCTTAAGTGGATCGGGTGCGGAGGCGGTTGACGGCATCCCCGTAGAATCGGCGAATCCGATTAGCGCGCCGCCGATGACGGTGATGACGAGTCCGATGATCAACATCCGACTTAATTTTTCGCGCAGCAGAATCCACGACAATATGCCGACGAAGATTGGTGAGGTGCTGACGAAAACTGTCGAACTGGCGATCGAGGTGAAGCGAATCGATTCGATCCAGGTGGCGAAGTGCAGCGCGAGGAAAATTCCGGCGATAGCGATGAGGATGAGATCGCGGCGGGTCAGCTTGAGGAGCTCGTCACGATGACGGGTGAGGGCGAGTGGGGCGAGGGCGAGTGAGGCCAGGGTGAGGCGATAGGCGGAGATGACGAGCGACGGGACGTGTTCGTTTTGAATCAGTTTGACGATGATGGATGCGGCAGAGACGGCGAGGAGTCCGAGGGCGATTCCGGCGTAAGGATGAATGATAGGACGATTATCGTTGTGCATTTGCTTGACAACCCTTTTTTGTGAAGTTAGAATGACAGCATTCGCACTATTGTAATCTGATCGTCAAAGGAGAATAGTATGGCTCACGAACTTCCGGCTCTTCCGTACGCGCACGATGCACTTGAACCTCATATTGACAAACAAACAATGGAAATTCATCACGGCAAGCACCACGCCGCTTACGTGACCAACCTCAACAAAGCGCTCGAAAGCGACCCCGCTTTACAATCCAAATCCGCAGAAGACTTAATTAAAGATTTGAACGCTGTGCCTGAGGCGATTCGCGGCGCGGTTCGCAACAACGGCGGCGGTCATGTGAATCACTCTATGTTTTGGGCGAGCATGAAGCAGGGCGGCGGCGGCGCGCCCGGCGGCGCGTTGGGTGAAGCGATCACCAAAGCGTTTGGCAGCTTCGATGATTTCAAAACGAAGTTCAATGCGGCGGGTGTGGGTCGCTTTGGCAGTGGCTGGGCGTGGCTTGTCACTAACAACGGCGCGCTCGAAATTGTCTCAACCGCGAATCAAGATAACCCGACGATGGGTAAAGCGATTGCCGGTTGCGAAGGCACACCCTTGCTCGGCGTGGATGTTTGGGAACACGCCTATTACTTGAAGTATCAAAATCGCCGCGCCGATTATCTCGCCGCAATTTGGAACGTGGTGGATTGGGACGCGGTGGCGAAGCGTTACGGCAAATAGCAAATGGCGGATAGCGGATGGCGAATGGCGGATAGCGAATAGCAGATGGCGTGATACGTGATGCGTGACGCGCTATAAGCGATACGCGATAAGCCATAAGCGATAAGCCATCAGCCATACAACCGAAATCAAAATTTTTTATAGGAGAATTATATGACTCACATAGTTACCAGTTTATGTTTGCGCGATGGCGCCTGTATCGAAGTATGTCCTGTCGAGTGCATGATCCCCGGCAAGCAGGAAGATGGATGGCCTTGGATTTACATTGACCCCGACACCTGCATTGACTGCGGCGCGTGTATCCCGGAATGTCCTTTCGAGGCGATCTTCCCCGAAGATGAAGTGCCAGAAGCATATGTTGCAAAGGATGGCACGATTGTTAGCGACGCCGAAGGCACAGAGCCTTACGACGCGCACACCAAGATCGGCGGCGATGGCACGGTGACGATTGCCAAGACTCGCAAGTTGAAGGCGGGCGATACGATTGACTTGAAGCCGGGTATTAAACCTAATTACGATTTCTTCAAGGGTGGGCCTGGTTACGGGAAGTAGTTTGCAAACGTTGTAAACAAAAGAGGAAGCAGAGATGCTTCCTCTTTTTTGTTGAAGCGATGCAGGTGATGATCGGCGCAGTGGATGCCTTCACCTGTGGAGGCGGTGTTGAGCGGTGTTCGTAAACTAACAGAAGGTGGGTTGGGTGGTCAGGCGGGCGGCGGTTAAAAAGCAAAACCCTTCGGGTGATGAAGCCTGAAGGGTTTTTCGGTGCTCAGCGGTTTGTGTTACTTGTTTGCTTGGCGTGGAACGTGTCTGGTGGATGCCCTGCTTGGGCAGTGCTTAAGAATTAGGAATCAGGTTTGGTTGATAAATTACAGAATCTGCGCGCTTCATTGTCATTTCTGCATATCTTGGAACTAACTCTATTCCGAGAAAATGCCTACCTAGTTTCTTGGCGATACAAGCGATAGTTCCAGAACCCATAAAGGGGTCTAAAACCAAATCGCCTTCCGATGTCCCTGCAAGGATACAGGTTTTCACTAGACTTTCTGGAAAAACGGCAAAGTGAGTGTCGCGGAACTTTCCTAATGGAATATCCCAAACTGTCCGTTTGTTTCGCCCAAGAGGATGAAAGGCTTGGTCCCATCTGCCGTTATGAAGATTGGGATTATCCTTGTTCTTACCGTTCTCTGGTGTGCCGTTGCGCTTTCCAAAATGGTTGCGGCCACCGCGCATTTTTGAGGCTTCGGTAAATGTAACATGTGGTTCTCGAATAGCGTCAGTGTTATAAAAGTAGTCTTTTGATTTTGCGAATAAGAAGATATGCTCGTGGGCCGTAGTCGGGCGATTCTTTACAGAAGATGGCATCGCATTTGGCTTATTCCAGATTATCTCACTTCGCATTATCCACCCAGTATCCTGTAAGCCCAATGCAACACGCCAAGGCATACCTAACAACTGCTCTTTTCGATAAGTGTCTCCCAGATTAAGCCAAAGAGTCCCGTTTTCTTGAAGAACTCGGCGCAGTTCTTCAAACAGGAAAACCAGCCGGCGAACATAAGCCGCAGGTTCTTCTTCCCTGCCCAATTCCATTTGGGCTAGTTCTTCATTATCCGAGTATTCCCTATGCCCAAAGTAGGGCGGGCTTGTCACAACACATTGGACGTAGTTAGATGGCAGTGAGCGTGCTATTGTCCAACTGTCACCTAGAAGAACTGTGTCAATCGGCGCATAGGGTGTAGCACTTTCCCTCAGTTTTTTATGCTCCTTTGGTTTTTTTTCTCGTGAAGTCATTTTAGCCGCCTTTCAATTAGGAATCGCCTTAGGTGAAATTTGGCCTTTCAGCAACAATGCGATAAAAGAGTTTAACTTGCTTTGTTCGTCACTACTGAACTCAGCGAACTCGTTGGGGCTGAGGTCAAAGATAGCTGCATGGTCAACCAAATTGCGTATATTGTCCTTTTCCCTCTCTGACCAGTTTTTGGCAATTATCACAGCAATCAGAAAGTCATTTGCGTTATCGAACTTTGCAGCGCTCATCGCCGATTTTATATCGCGCGTGAACAGATGAGCATGACCGCCACCTTCAGTTTCGCGCGTTTTTATTGGAACTAAGATTCTCCGTACGCGATTACCTTGCGCGTCTATCAAATTTACATTTACGTCAAAGGTTTCGTTACCAATCATGATTTCCTTATCGGCTAACTCAACCCCTGCATACTTCCCATAGTTACCATTCTTCTCAAAAAAAGTTTGTATAGCGATTAGCAATGCAGTTCTTACTACGGTCTCTTTTTCATGACCCTTAATACTTCGTCTCGAACCTTCAAGACGGTCAATGATAACTTCTCTGATTGCTTGCCATGCAAAGGTCTTTACGTTTCCACGATACTTATAAATTAATGCGGAAAGCGCTTCTGCTTCCTCTTCAGTTCGGCTTTTCTTTGAGTTGCGGACAATCCTTTGAATCAGAGGGCCTAACCTTTGCTGAGGTGCATCACGTATTAGCCACGAAAAAATATAGTAACACGCTTTAGAGTGCTGATAACTGCGCCCGATACCGTCAAATAGCAAAGGAAGGTTAACTTCACGTTCTGCCGAGTAGCAATCCAGAATGGCAGATTTCATCTCATCTTTGCTTGCCGTTCTTAAAATTTCGTCGAGAGACACCTTTCTTGAAAGGCGTCTCTGAAAGCGAGACTCTATCCAGTCATAAAAGGGTCTAGCTTGGTCGGCCAGTTTTGTTAAATCAACTAATCGCGAATGGGTAATGTCAACGCCCGATATGATAAGTGGTTTCATGAATGCCGCGCATGTTGAGATTATTGTGAAGCCCAATTATAAAGCCAGTGGAGGAGAAGATGAAAAATAAATCTGGCTATGCAACGAGCGGCCCGACTCGTTACTAAGTGAAAGACTTTCGTATTATATCCTCCGCAGGGATTAAGCGAAACTGTTTTGCCTAATATCACTATGCATTGAAGCCAAGTATATATCCTCTCACCTTTGAGTCAACACAACATTTGTCTATAAACAAAAGCCCTCGCAGGATGATGAATCATCCTGCTGATACGCCAAACACGATAAATCGCGTTGGGGTCAGCCTGCTTTAGCAGACTTGTTGTAACAGCGTGGAAATTCATTTCCACGCCCAAGCGGCGAGCAGCTACAAACAAAAAGACCCAAAAAGCATCACGCACTTTTCGGGCCTTGCTTGTTATTGCTCACTGCTCGCCGCTCACTGCTCGTCGCTCACTGCTCACTGCTCATTGCTCGCGGCTCACTGCTCTCTACGCCGCCAACAACTTCTCCAACGCCGCTTTTGATTTTGTTTCAATATCCGCGTGCAAGCTGTTGCCATGTGCGTCCATCGTGACCACTGCCGGAAAATCTTTCACTTCGATCACCCACATTGCTTCAGGCACACCGAAATCTAATTTGTAAACGCCTAACACTTTTGTCACGCGTTGGGCGATGAGTGATGCCGCGCCGCCGATGGCATGTAGATACACCCCTGGCACGTCTTGGCACGCCGCCGAAGTTTTCGCGCCCATGCCGCCTTTGCCGATCACGCCGCGAATGTTGAAGTGCTTCATCACGTCGCCCTGATACGGTTCTTCGCGCGTGCTGGTCGTAGGTCCGGCGGCGACGAATTTATATTGTTTCGTGTCCAATCCGGCGACGACGGGACCACAATGATAGATGGCGCTGCCGACAAGCAACTTCTTGATCGCTTCATACACTTCGAGATCATCGCCTTGCGGTTGGCGCGTTTTCTTGATGAACGTATCGCTCATCCATTTATGCATCGCATCGCGTCCGGTGATCATCACGCCCGTAAGCGCAACCGGATCGCCGACCTGGAGACTGCGGATGGTTTCTTCTGTAAAGGGGAGGGTAATTGGTTTCATATTATTTTTCCACTAAGAACACGAAGAGGCACGAAGAGAAAATTGTTCATTGTTCATTGTTTCATTGTTCATTGTTTTCATCTCTATTCGTATTTAATTTCTTCGCCGCGCACGGTCATCTTGCGATGACGATTCGCCCAGCACATATACGACACGGTCACAAAAAAACTGGCGGGCAAACGATGCATACCCTTGATCTTCGTAGCTAACACCGTCGTCTTACCGCCAAAGCCCATCGGACCAATGCCGAGTTGATTCGCTTCTTCCGTTAATTGTTTTTCGAGCTTGTCGAGATCAGGGTTGGCGTTGTCATCTTCCATCGGGCGGAACAACGCCTCTTTGGAAACAAAATATCCCGTGCCGCGATCACCGCCGATAGAAATTCCCAATATACCCGGCGCGCAACCTTGCCCTTGCGCTTTTTGCACCGCGTCTAATGCAACTTTACGCACACCTTTGAGATCGCGCCCCGCGCCCAATTGATTGTTGGGTAACGAATACTGCGCGCCCACGTTCTCACAGCCGCCGCCCTTCAACATTAATTCAACAGTGAGTTCGTCGCCTTCCACTTCATCAAAATGAATCGAAGGGAAGTTATCATCGCCCAAGTTGTTGCCGCTGTTCTTATCGTAGATGGCGTCCACCGCGTTGGGGCGCAGATACGATTTCTTCGTTGCTTCTGCCACCGCGTTACGAATTTGTTCTTTTAATTTTCGCGCGCTCCAACCTTCGGGGTAATGCACCAAAAAGATCGGCGTGCCGGTGTCTTGGCAGATCGGCGTAGAATTTTTGCGCGACAGTTCCACGTTTTGCAAAATGGTTTCAATCGCGCCTTGCGCCGCCGAACCTTTGTCTTCTTTCTCGCGCGCTTCGCGTAACATTTTCTCTACATCATTAGGTAAGTTGGTTGAGGTGAAACGGATCAACTCAATCAACGCTTCAGTTAAATCTTGCATATAAGTCTCCTTTGATCTATCACTATGATAATTATGACAAGGTTATCAGATAGTGACAAGATTCTGTTTTATGGATGGATGAAAGACACCGAACATGTATCTTCTCAAAATGTAGGGGCGCACCCTTGCGGTCGCCCCGTTGGGCAAGCGCAAGGCTTGCCCCTACCCCGGGTTATTGAGAAGATACCCGCACACGGTGACGCCGCCACCGTTAAAAAGACCGACGCGGTTTTGCGAAACCGCGTCGGTCTAAACGTATCACGGCGCACCATGCAGCACATATCCGCCCCATTCGCGCAAAGATTTCCCGGCAGCGATCCATTTTCGCTGCGTGTTGGTTAAGGCGGCAGCCGCAGATAATTTTTCTTTTGTCAGCGCGCAATAAAAATCTTGCATGAAGTGCGGCGCGCTGTCATCCTCTATCGCCCACAACGTAGAGAGAATCGCCGCCGCGCCTGCCGTAAAGAACGCCTGACGCAGACCGATATTTTACTTTCTTGCTCCATCCCTTATAATTGACGTGCATCTATACATCAATGTAAAGGAGGTGAGAGATATGACAAAGATAAAGATCGTGTTGGTGATCGTTGCCTTCCTCGTAGCAACTTTTGCTCCGAGCCTGCGCCTCGCCCGTGCCGAGAATGTATTTGGTTGGTTGGTGCAACCTGCCGCAGTCTATGCTTGTGATCCCGCGAATACCAGTGGTTGTGGAGGGTAGGCGAAAAATCTCAACGATGAAGTTGTCTAGATTCACCGTTGAGATTTTTTATATCAGTTTAGAATTGAAGCAACAGATTTTGTGCTTCAAGTTAATGTTCGCAGTGATTGCTGATTGGTCGCAGATGAATGCAGATAGTTCAAATGAACAGCGTAAACCAGCGTTCATCACGGACCTTCAGCGTCCCAATTTGTTTTCAAACTTCACGGCTCTCATGCCGTTAAGAGTCACCAACAACGACACGCCCATATCGGCTAATACGGCTAACCACAGCGAAGCAAAGCCGAATAAGGCTAACACCACA
>CAKKQG010000085.1 GCA_919901875.1 Anaerolineales bacterium | reverse complement strand
CTCAGCGTCAAGGTGTCATCATCGCTACCGCCGATCAAATTCTCAAAGGCGGAGAAGTTGAGCGTGCGACCACTCGCGGCGTAAGTGTTCGTGCCGTCAATGTCCCACGCGCTGGCGATGTTGAGCCCGTTGAGCGAGTCGTTGCCCGTGCCACCAACGAGCGTACTGATGTTGAAGAAACCGTTCGGGACGGAAGCATCGGTGCCATTGAAGCCGGCGAGTGAGCCGAGCGCGGTGAGCGAGACGTTGCGCGTGGTGTTGATGCCGGCGAGACTCAATGTGTTCGCACCACTGCGTCCGTCAATTGTTCCGGAGAGACTGACGCCACTGCCGATGTTGAAGGTGTCGTTGCCGCTGCCGCCAATGAAGGTGTCGAATGCCGCGCCACTGTGCGTGATGGAGTTCGTGCCGTCGGTGATGCTCAAGTTCGCGCTGTTGATGTTGAACGTCAAGTTCGTCGTGACCGCCGAGAAGTCGAGCGTGTCGAGTCCACTCGTGTCGCTGAGTGTGTCTACGCCGAAGTTGTCGGAGAAGAGGTAGGTGTCGCTGCCGCCGAGTCCGTTCAAGGTGTCGTTGCCCGCGCCGCCGGTGATTGTGTTGGCAACCAAGTTGCCGGTGATGGTATCCGCAAGCGGCGTGCCGATGACTTTCTCAATCGTGCCGAGAATGGTGAGAGTCAATTTCGCGTTGACGAGCTGCGTCGTACTAATCGAGATGTTGATTGAAACGCCGAGCGTGGTGGTGGACGAGAAATCAATCGTGTCAATGCCGCCGCCGTTGGTTTGTTCATCAATGGTGTCGTTGCCCAATGGCGCGTCGGCGTCGAAAACGTAAGTGTCGTCACCGCCGTAGCCGATAAGGATATCGTTGCCCGCGCCGCTGACCAGAATGTTGTCGCCGCTGTCACCGTAGATGATGTTGCCCGCCGTGAGGCTGCCGATGACGTTTTCGAATCCGCTCACGCCGCCGGTCACGCCTGTGGCGATGCCGCCGGTGAGATACACGTTAACCGGCGTGGTGTAGGCGCTGTAGTCAAGCGTGTCGTTGCCGGCTTTGGCGTCAATGCTGTTGAAGATGCCGGGTAGTTTCGCGCCGTCGGCGAAGATGAAAGTTTCATCGCCCGCGCCGCCGACAAGATTCTCAAGCGCCGAGAAGTTGAGTGTAGCCTGCCCTGAGCCTGCCGAAGGGTTCGTGCCGACGGTGTAACGCGCATCGCCCGCGCTGTTGAGGATGTTCCACGTCGCGTTGAGGTCTGTGCCTGTCAGCGAGTCGGTGTCGGCGGTGCCGATGAGGACGTTGACGTTGTCGAAGCCGTTGGGGATGCTTGCCTCTGTGCCTTTGAATCCGTCCACCGTGCCGAGTCCTGTCAAAACAAAGTTGCGGGCGCTGGTGTAAGCCGCGAAGTTGAGCGTGTCACTGCCCGTGCCGCCATTCAGTGCGCCGCTAAGCGTGGCGTTATTGTTGAAGATGAATTCGTCGTTGCCCGCACCGCCATTGAGATTTGTGGTTTGGGCATTTGTAATTGTGAACGTGTCGTTGTTCGCGCCGCCGATGATTGTTTCAATGTTGGCGACGTTGTTCGCGGCGTTGCCG
>CAKKQG010000084.1 GCA_919901875.1 Anaerolineales bacterium | reverse complement strand
TCCAACGAACACTGATGAAGTGCGCGCCATGTTAGATCAAGGTTTTGCTCGTGTGCGTCGCCGTCCGGATATGTTGCTGAATTTCGTTCATCAGGCTCGTCTATCTGTCAGGCAACTTTGGTGAGGCGGAATAGCCGGTGGCTTCTTGGCGGGTCCTAATCCCTCTGGCGGGCAAGAAAGCCGCCGACAAACTTCTGCCAAAGTTAAAGCCGCCACCGAAAAATTAAGTTCACCTCTCGCGCAATATTTTAATTTATGCGCCGAGTTAGGCGAGACGCCGTCAAACGTGGCGCTGGCTTGGTTGTTGCACAATCCGGTTGTCACCGCGCCGATCATCGGACCGCGCACGATGGAACAGCTCAACCAAGCAACTCACGCCTTAGAAATTAAACTCTCGTCTGAGACCCTGAAACGTCTCGACGAAATTTGGCGCGGACCCGGCGGTGAAGCGCCTCAAGCATATGCCTGGTGACGAACGTTTCAAAAGGATCTACGGCGCGTTCTTGGGTTTGGCGTTTGGTGATGCCATTAGTTTCGCGGCGCTGTTTCATCGCACGCATCAATTCCCCGAACGCCGCCGCGAATTTATTTGGCGCACGAATCGCGATCTCATGCGTCAACGGATTATTCACTTGACGCTGCCTTTCACCCATCGTCTTGCGCCCGAAACTTTGGAACCCTTCCCGACAGATGATACCGAATATGCTATCTTCACCGCGCAAACTTTGCTCTCAACGTCATCGCCTACTGCCGCAACATTTTTAGCGGCATGGCGAGATCGGGTGTTGCCTGTTGCCGATTTGGTGTTGACCGGATTTTCAGAACGCGCGGCGATTGAAAATATTAAACGCGGATTGACTCCGCCGATGAGCGGCAACGACAACCCGCAGCATTACAATGACTCGGCGGTGGCGCGGGCGGTGGCTGTGGGGGCGTATTACTCAGGTGACGCCGAGTCGGCGGCGCAAGTAGCGGCACTTGAGGCGCAGGTGACAAATGCCGAAGATGGAATCTATGCCGCGCAGGCGATGGCGGCAGCAATCGCATTAATCAGTTCCGGTCACGATCTGATCGAGTCACTAAAGATCGCGCGTACCTTCTTCCCGAAAAATTCTTGGATCGCTAATGGCAACCGCATCTCTTTAGAGTGTTTGCAAGAAGCGGAGAGCGCCCAAGATTTATTATTGCTGTTGACGACGCGCTTGATCAACACCGTGTATTCTTATGGCAACGCCTCTCCTGAAACAGTGCCCGCCGCTTTTGCCATTGTTGAAGTGTGTCGAGGTGATCTGCAACAAGCTGTGATGCTCGCCAACGCGATTCCTAAATCTGCCGACTCATTGCCAGCGATGGTCGGCGCGTTGTGCGGTGCGCATCAAGGCGCCGACGTGATGAGCGCGAAATGGAAAGCGCAACTCAATGAATGTCGCGGATTATGTTTGCCATTCGTCAAAGGCGCGTGTTTGGACGAAGTGGCGAAACAGATTGCGGATAGAAAATGACTTTACCCTCCGATTATCGTGAACGAGTTTATGCCGGTTGGCTCGGCAAGTGCGCTGGCGTGCGCTTGGGTGCGCCGCTAGAAAATTGGACTTACGACGAGATCGCGCAAAACTTAGGCGAGGTCAACGACTACTTGCCTCTGCCGGTCGGAAAAATTTTTAAACCCGATGATGATACCGCCGTCCCGTTGATACTCATTCGCGCTCTTGAAGATTATGGCGCGAGCGTCACTGCCGAACAGATCGGTGAGACATTGTTAAACTACATCGCCGATCAACGCGGCACTTTTTGGTGGGGCGGTTACGGCATCTCCACCGAACACACGGCGTATTTAAATTTAGCGCACGGCATCACCGCACCACGTTCGGGTTCGATTGCCCAAAACGGAAAAATTCTCGCCGAGCAGATCGGCGGACAAATTTTTAGCGACGTGTGGGGTTTGGTGTGTCCCAACGATCCCGCTTGCGCCGCCGACTATGCGGCGAAGGCAAGCAGTGTGACGCACGATGGCGAAGCGATCTATGGCGGGCGCTTCATCGCGGCATTAGTGAGTCAAGCCTTTAGTGTTTCTGATCCATTAGCACTATTGCAAAGCGGCTTGACACATATCCCTGACACGAGTGAATATGCGCGGGTGGTGAATGCGATGATCGAGTTCCATCACGCCCAACCCGATGATTGGCATACCTGTTATAAACATCTCGCCAAAAATTTTGGCTATGATCGGTATGGCGGCATCGTCCATATTATTCCCAATGCGGGCGTGATCGCTTTAGCCTTACTCTATAGCGACGGAGATTTTTCGCAAGCGATCCAGATCGCTACGATGGCAGGCTGGGACACCGATTGCAATGCGGGCAACGTTGGTTGCATCATGGGAGTTGCTTTGGGATTAGAGGGAGTCGGCCTGCGCTGGCGCACGCCGCTGAATGACGTGATCGTTGCCGCCAGCGTGATTGGCTCGCGCAACGTGATCGATCTGCCTGCCTGCGCCGATCTGTTTCATCAATTGGGATCACAACTCCACGGTGACGCCGTCACCCCGCGCGCGCGCTATCACTTTGACTACCCTAATTCCACGCACGGCTTTTTATCCACTGCACGTTTGGCTGAAGTGATCGATCTGCGCCAACAGGAAGGCGCGTTGAAGATCGTCGTGCGCGATTTAAAGAAGAAAGGCGAAGCGCGAGCTTATGTCAAAACGTCGTATCGCCCGAATGAACTGAGCGCGAATTATTATGGCGCGAGTTTCTCGCCCAAAATTTATCCCGGACAAACGATCACTGCTAAATTATTTTTACCAAGTGATGCGCCCGATGGTTTGCTGGCTTCGTTGTTTGTCTTCGATGAATATCATCAAGCCTTTCATCAATCGCTCGGCGCAACTCTTAAACGTGGTGAGTGGCAAAGCATCGCATACACTGTGCCACCCTTAGAGAATGTGCTCCTGTCGCAAGTTGGCATCGTGCTTCATAACACAGGCGAGTCGTGGAGTGGTTGTTTGTTGCTCGATGATCTCGATTGGCATGGGATAGTGAACTTTAGCGATGACTTCAGCCAAGCCCGTCATGAATACGGCGCGATCAGCGGTTGGACATTTTTACGTGGCTATTGGCGACTTGACGATGGCGCGTATCATGGCAGTGGCGCCGATGTGAGCGAAACGTACACGGGCGATATTGCTTGGCGCGATCTCACTTTGACGACAGATGTTGTGCCTATCGTGGGTGAACAACATAACATCAATGTGCGCGTGCAAGGGGCGCGACGATCTTATGCTGTTGGCTTTGCCCCAAAGGATCGTATGGCGATTTACAAAAACATTGGCGGCTATCAAGTGAGGCACGAGAGCGAATTTGTCTGGAAGCATCAGCAGCGTTACCGTTTGCAAGTTGTAGCGCACGGGGCAGAGCTGATCGTTTCAGTTGATAATGTCGAAGTGATGCGCTGGACAGATTCGCGCGGACCTTATCTCAATGGGCAGATCGGTCTCTCAACATTTAATGGCAGTCACACTCGATACGCCTATTTGCAAGTGATCGGTCAGGAGTGAGTCATGGGTCGAATTGTTGTTGTCGGTAGTGCTAACACCGATATGATCATCAAAGGGGAACGATTGCCGAAACCCGGCGAGACGGTGCTGGGCGGTAATTATTTCACGGCCGCGGGTGGCAAGGGAGCCAACCAAGCAGTGGCGGCGGCACGTTTGGGGAGTGAGGTTACTTTTGTGACTCGCTTAGGGCGCGATTGGTTGGGCGATCAGGCATTGGCAAATTATCGCGCCGAAAAAATTAATTGTGATTACCTCACGCGCGACGATCACACGCCTTCGGGCGTGGCGTTGATCATGGTGGATGCCAAAGGCGAGAACCTCATTGGCGTTGCGCCGGGATCTAATGGCACCTTGTTGCCTCAACATATAGAGGCGGCAGCCCCGTTGATTCAAAAAGCCGATGTGTTGTTAGTGCAACTAGAGATTCCCCTTGACACAGTCGCGGCGGCGATCCAATTAGCGCAACGCCATAACGTCCGCGTGATTTTAAATCCTGCGCCCGCCACCGATCTTGCCGAGGCGATGCTGCGCGGCGTGATCCTCACCCCCAACGAAACCGAATCGGCGCGGCTGACAAAAATAGAGGAGGGTTCTCCCGACTCGTTAGATCGAATGTTGACTCATTTCATTCAGGCGGGAGTTGCCAGCGTGGTGATGACGTTGGGCAAAC
This sequence comes from Anaerolineales bacterium, assembly GCA_919901875.1. Taxonomy (GTDB): domain Bacteria; phylum Chloroflexota; class Anaerolineae; order Anaerolineales; family VGOW01; genus VGOW01. The sequence goes on along the minus strand of CAKKQG010000084.1, from coordinate 334 downwards.
GCGGCGCAATGTTGGCGACCTCTGCTGACAAAATTATTGTCTCCGGTTTTGAAGTGCAGGCAGTAGACACGACGGCAGCGGGCGATGCCTTCAACGGCGGTTTAGCAACGGCTCTGGCGCGCGGCGATGATCTGGAAAGCGCGGCGCGTTACGCTTGCGCGGTGGCGGCGATCTCGGTCACTCGTTTGGGGGCGCAGCCCTCTTTGCCTACTGCAAACGAGGTCGTTAAATTTTTAGAATCGCACCGATGAAAAGTTCTGCCGGTCAACGTGGCGCGGAAGTGCGTTCGGATTGTTGGGTGGAGGTTGAAGAATCTTCTTCGCCCACGATTCAA
>CAKKQG010000083.1 GCA_919901875.1 Anaerolineales bacterium | reverse complement strand
CCCCTCCCCCTCTTCTTCCGCTTCATCGGCGGAATGATCGTCGCCACGTTCGTCGGCTTGATCGCCTTCATGGTCATCATGAATCCGCCCATGAAGGAGCTCGGCTTGATGGCGCTGTTCTTGGCGATCACTGCCCTGATCTCGATTGGCGCAAGTTACGTCGCCTATCGCTTGCGATGGATTCAACGCTCGCCGCGAATCAAATGGACGATCATCGGCAGTTACGCTCTCTCCAGTTTGCTCACCTTCCTCAACGTCTGGTTCACGGCGCAGCTCATGTTCGCCAGCAGTCACGATCTGTTATTGGCAATTGTCCTTCTAGTGTTCGCCGGATGTATCGCCTGGGCGTTTGCATATTTTTTCTCTGAAGCGTTGACGACGCGATTAACAAATGTCTGTCTCACCGCCGAGAGCATCGCCCGCGGCGATCTCACGGCGCGCGCCTCCACCGATGGCAGTGACGAAGTCGCCGAACTGGCGCGCACGTTTAATCAAATGGCGGCGCAACTCGAAAGCGCGGCGAAGCAACAACGCGAACTCGAAGAGATGCGGCGCGATCTCATCGCTTGGGTCAGTCACGATCTCCGCACGCCGCTCACTTCGGTGCGGGCAATGGTCGAGGCACTCGCCGATGGCATGGTGGATGACCCCGCCACCGCCCAGCGTTACCTTCGCACCGCCAAGCGCGACATCGCTTCACTTTCGATTTTGATTGACGATCTTTTTCAGATGGCACAGATTGATGCCGGTGGATTAAAATTAAATCGCGCGCCAAGTTCACTCCCGGATTTAATTTCTGACACGATAGAAAGTTTTTCGGAAAGAGCCAAACAACACGGGGTTGCCGTCAACGGCAGTGCCGCCAACGATATAGATGTGGCGAACATTGACGCGCAGCTGATTGCCCGCGTGATAGCTAATCTCGTGGATAATGCCATTCGCCACACCCCGAGCGGCGGCAGCGTCAACGTGATCGCCACCCGAAGCAAAGAGGGCGTCAGCGTGGAAGTGCGTGACACAGGCGAAGGTTTGAAGAGTGAGGATTTGCCTCATTTATTTGATCAGTTTTATCGCGGCGAAAAATCGCGAAGTCGCGCCACCGGCGGCGCAGGGTTGGGATTGGCAATCTCAAAAGGAATCATCGAAGCGCACGGCGGCAAGATCGGCGTAGAGAATTTAGATCGCGGAGCGAGATTCTTTTTTACGATACCAAACTAAGGTGACAGTCACTTTGAAAGTGACTGTCACCTGTCATTGAGGAGAAAAATTATGAATCGCAAACGTCTCATCATCAACATATTAATCGCCTTCACTATTGGATCATGTTCCATGCTGCTGCCCACTGCCGCGCCGCCGCAGGCGACTCAAGCTAAACCGACGCAAGCGGCTGCGCCGACATCGGCGGCATCACAAGGGAATTGGAACGCGGTCATCGGACTCGTCAGCCCGGGAGTGGCAACCATCGGCAAGACCAGTATGACCTCTTCATCAAAATTTGAAGTGCAGTGGAGTTTGCCAAGTCAAGCGGCGGATCATTTTGAGATCATCGCCAACGATGGAAAAACTAAAGTGACGATGAACGCCAAAGGCACAGAGAAAACCGCCACGCTCACTGCGCTCAAATCCGGCACCAAATATGCAGTGACGATGAAAGCCTGTTTGGAGGCGAAGTGTGAAAAATTTTTAGCCAGCGACAAAGCGGCTGAAGGTAAAACATCGGAAGAGGTTTGGCAGGTGCAGGGTAAAGGCACAACGTACGAGACGGCGACAAAGCTTGTAGACGACGGCAACACGAAGGCGTATCCGGTTGTCTATGGTGATTGGGCGGGGAAAGATTTAGCCGGAAAGATTCAACTCTATTACGATCCAATCAGTGGCAACGAGAAGGGCGCGAAGATCGGCACGATGAGCGCGGCGAAGATTGAAGGTCTTGCTTCGATCATGCCGTTGAAAAGTTTATCGGGGTTTGGGTTGATCAGCTATTGCCGACCACAGCCCGGACAACCACCGAAGCCGCCTCAACCCGGCACGCCGGGTCAACCCTCGCAACCTCAACCGCCGCAAAAGACAACGTGCGAAGGCACAAGTTCGGCGGCGAGCGTCGCCACGTTTCAAGCCCTTCCATTAGGTGACAAGTTGGGCGCGAAGGTGAGACTCTTTTTTGAAGGTCAAGGCAGCGATGGCAAGACGCGCGTGATGTTCATTGACAGCAAAGACGGTTACGTCGGTCGTGATTTTAATTCGGGCAGCAGTACCGTGTGTTCAACCGTCGCCGATTATTCTAAAGGCGGCGGCTGCGAGCCAACGGTGGTGTTGGGTGTAGAGGGCGATGGGACGTTTGGCAATAAAAATATTGGAGCCGTGCGTCAATTCAAGATCGGTTACCCAACCATGAACGATTGGCGTTGGGACGGCGCCAGTGGATCGTTCATGTTCATTACCATTGACGTGCCGACATCGTGCAGCAAATATATGATGACATCCGGTTATGCCGTGTGGGATGGCAAAGAGTGGAAGGTGCAGTACGACGCGAATGGCTGCCCCAAATTATTTCAGGCGGTGCAAGCGCCGATGCCGATACACATCGGCGGCACGCGATACAAAATGTATTTCAACAACAACGCTCTACAGAAAGGCAGTGGCATCATCCCTTCGGCGGTCACTCTCGACGAGAAGATAATGAAAGTGATCTACGCCGATGCTTCACTGACGGGCGATCCGAATGTTGTAGATTATGAAGATTGGGAGACGGTAGAGCAAGCGCACGACATAACCTATTTATGGTCAGACGGAAGTGTGCTCGGCGTGAAAGACGAAAGCCATCTTGACGATTACGCCATCTTCGCCCCAACGAATAATTTGGATTTTCAAGTGATGTATAGCAATATGTCGTTGAGCGACATCAAACCCGGCACAAACTTCACGCCGCCGTTCATTGGCGTGGTGGTGTTGATGAACCCATAAAGCAATGAAGAATGACAAATGAAGAATGA
>CAKKQG010000082.1:4405-7069 GCA_919901875.1 Anaerolineales bacterium | reverse complement strand
TCATTGTTCATTGTCTCATTGTTCATTGTTCATTCTTCATTTGTCATTGTTCATTGTTCATTCTCTGCTAGAATCTTTTTATGACCAACCCCATCTACCTCGATTACGCCGCCACTACCCCTTTAGCTCCCGAAGTGCTTGAAGCGATGATGCCCTACTTCAGCAACGAGTTCGGCAACCCATCGTCAATTCATCGTTGGGGGCGCAAAGCCGAGCAAGCCGTTGAAGAGTCGCGCCGCACGCTCGCCGAGATCATGCACTGCGAACCGAACGAAATTATTTTCACTTCGGGCGGAACCGAATCAGATAATTACGGATTGCGCGGCGTGGCACTCGCTCTGCGCGAAGCCAAACGCGGCAACCACATCATCACTACCGCGATTGAACATGATGCGGTGATCCACACCGCGACTCAACTGCGCGATCACTACGGATTCGATCTGACGATTCTTCCGGTTGACGAACAAGGGTGTTGCCGTCTCGCTGACGTTGAAGCCGCCATCCGTCCCGACACGCTTTTGATTTCGGTGATGTATGCCAACAACGAGATCGGAACGATCCAACCCGTAAGAGAGATTTCCAATCTCGCCCACACTAAAAATGTTTTGGTTCACACCGATGCCGTGCAAGCGGCGAGCCAACTTGAAGTTGACGTAACCAAGTTGGGCGTAGACATCATGGCGATTGGCGCGCACAAATTTTACGGGCCCAAAGGCGTGGGCGCGTTATACATTCGCAAAGAGACTCCGTTGATGACAATGGTGACAGGCGGCGGGCAAGAACGTGGTCGCCGCGCCGGAACATCCAACGTCCCCTACATCGTCGGTCTCGCCGCCGCCCTCCGCCTCACTGTAGATCGCCGCCCGAACGATATTCCGCGCTTCAACAAATTATCATCACGCTTGCGCCAAGAGATTCTCAAAATCCCTGATTCAAAATTAACTGGGCATCCCACGAATCGTTTACCGAATCATTCGTCTTTCGTTTTCAAAAACATTGATGGCAACGAATTGCTCATGCGTCTCGATCTCGAAGGCATCGCCGCCTCATCTGGCTCAGCCTGCAAAACCGGCGACCCCGAACCCTCAAACGTGATTCTGGCGTTAGGCTATGATCGCGCGTGGGCATTGGGTTCGTTGCGCCTCACCGTTGGGCGACAGACGACAGAAGATGAAGTTGAGAAAGCGTGTGAGGTGGTGACGAGAGTGGTTGCACAAATGAGAGGATAAGAATATGACGCCAAAAGAATATCTACTACGCCTCGCAGAAAAAAAATCGGCACTTGATAAACGCCGCCCTCTTTCCGTGTCTGTCGTTTCTAAACTCAAAGAATACTTTGACGTTGAGTGGACGTATCACTCTAACGCAATTGAAGGTTCAACGCTAACTCTGCGCGAAACAGAAGTGGTGTTGCATCAAGGTATCACTGTTGGCGGCAAGAGTATGCGCGAGCATCTTGAAGCCATCAATCACAAAAGCGCCATTGATTTTGTGGAAGCCTTAGCCACAAAGAACGAACCATTGATCGAAAACAACATCCGACAGATTCATGCACTCGTCTTGAAAGGCATTGACGATGAAGCGGCGGGACGTTATCGCCCCGGCATTGTTCGCATTAGTGGTTCCGAATACATTCCACCTGAAGCGATTGCTGTGCCATCATTGATGAGCGATTTTTCTAAATGGCTAAATGGTGAAGCAAACGCGTTAACTGTAATTGAACGCGCCGCGCTCGCCCATTTTCATCTTGTTCACATTCACCCTTTCTCAGATGGCAATGGGCGTACCGCGCGTTTGTTAATGAACTTGATCTTGTTGCGCGATGGTTATCCCCCCGCCGTTGTGCATCGTGAAGATCGTTTAGCCTATTACACCGCGCTCGATCAAGCACACGAAGGAGATACAGAACCTTTCGTGATGATGATTGCCGAAGCAGTGGAAAGATCGTTAGATGTTTATTTAGAGGCTTAATATGCACATCGGTCTCGTCTTCCCCCAAACCGAATACCCCAGCGATCCCTCTGCCATCCGCGATTACGCCCAAACGGCAGAAGGGTTGGGCTTCACCCACATCGTCGCCTACGATCATATCTTGGGCGCGAATCCGAATCGTGAAGGCGGCTGGAAAGGAATCTATTCGTCGAAAGATTCGTTTCAAGAGCCATTTGTGTTGTTCAGCTACATGGCGGCGTTCACGCAGAAGATTCAATTTGTGCCAGGCGTGATCATTTTGCCGCAACGCCAAACTGCACTCGTCGCTAAACAAGCGGCAACGCTTGATGTGTTGAGTAATGGACGTTTACGTCTCGGCGTGGGCTTGGGATGGAATGAGATCGAATACATCGCCCTCAATCAAAATTTTCATAACCGCAACAAACGCATGGAAGAGCAAGTGACTCTCTTGCGCCAACTATGGACTCAACCGCACGTCACATTCAAAAGCAAGTGGCATGATATTCGTGATGCAGGTTTAACTCCGTTGCCCGTGCAACGCCCGATCCCGATTTGGTTCGGGGCGAATGTGGATGAGGCGGTGAAGCGGGCGGCACTGCTTGGCGATGGCTGGCTGATGAATCAGCGCACGCCCGAAGATGCCAAACCGCGACTCGAAAAACTCGATCAGTATCTCGCCGAAGCGAAACGCTCACGAAAAGATTTTGGAGT
>CAKKQG010000082.1:0-4305 GCA_919901875.1 Anaerolineales bacterium | reverse complement strand
AAAAACTCGATCAGTATCTCGCCGAAGCGAAACGCTCACGAAAAGATTTTGGAGTTGAGGGGCGGATGCCATACAGTGACGGCAACAAGGATGATTGGCGATTAAAGATTGAAGGATGGAAGGCGTTGGACGTGACACATCTTTCTTTCAACACAATGGGCAAAGGGTTTAATACTGCTGAGGCACATTTGAAAGCCATCAAAGAGTTTTCGGAAACACTCAAATGAATTAATCACGAAGACTCGAAGCGAAAAAGTTCACGAAGTATCTTTGTGATCTTATATTCTTTGTTGCTTCGTGATTAAATCCCCTAACCTGCTAAAATCTAACGCATGACCAAAGTGGTTGTCGCCATGTCGGGCGGCGTGGATAGTTCGGTGGCGGCGGCGCTGCTCAAAGAGCAAGGGCATGACGTGATCGGCTTGATGATGCGTTTGTGGAGCGAATACGAAGGCGCGCACAACCGTTGCTGCGCGCCCGATGCCATGGCAAACGCCCGTTACATCGCCAACCAACTTGATATTCCGTTTTACGTCGTAGACACGCAAGATGTGTTCAAGCAAACCATCGTGGATTTTTTTATTGATGGCTACTCAAACGGCGTGACTCCCAATCCCTGCATGGAGTGTAACCGCCACATCCGTTGGGACTTTCTTTTAAATAAAGCGTTATCCCTCGGCGCAACGCACATGGCAACCGGACATTACGCGCGCGTCCATCATGTAGGGGCGATGCATGCATCGCCCCTACATGACAATGGGGTATATCAATTACTCAAAGCCGTTGACTCTCACAAAGATCAATCCTACGTCCTCAGCGTCATGGGGCAACATCAACTCAGCCACGCCATGTTCCCGCTCGGCGAATACGCCAAGCCGCAAGTGCGCGAACTCGCCAAGAAATTTAATCTGCCCGTTGCCGAAAAGCCCGACAGCCAAGATTTATGTTTTCTCTCCGATAACGATTACCGAAGATTCTTAAACGATCACGCTCAAGGAATCGCCACACGCGGAAACATTGTTGACACCAGCGGAAAAATTTTGGGCGAGCATGACGGCTTGCCCTTCTATACAATCGGTCAACGCAAAGGGATCAAGATCGCCGCCAGCGAAGCGTTGTACGTCATCGCCACAAATATCGAGCGCAATGAACTCATCGTCGGCACGGTGAAAGAGTTGGGACAAAGTAAAATGAGAGTCGCAAGAGTAAACTGGGTTTCAGGTGTGGTGCCGGCGTCACCGTTTGAGGCGATGATCAAGATTCGCTATAAGGCAAAAGAGCAACGTGGGTGCATCACTCCGTTAGGCGATGATCGAGTCGGCGTCACCTTTGACGAACCGTTGCGCGACATCACGCCCGGGCAAGGCGCGGTCTTTTTTGATGGTGATGTGGTTCTCGGCGGCGGAATAATACAAAGGGGTGAAGGGAAATAAAGGAACGAAAGGAAATAAAAGGAAGGCGTTTCCCCGTTTCCTTTGTTTCCTTTGTTTCCTTTTCAAAGCATGACAACCGGTTTCTGGCTTTTCGCATTCATCCTCTCCACATTGTACGGCGCGGGGTTTCATCTTTGGCGCGGCGGCGGCGCGCGTCAATTGCTTTTATATTTGCTTGCCGCTTGGGTGGGCTTTGCGGCGGGGCACGTCGCCGCCGATCTGATCAACTTCACATGGTTAAGCGCGGGCGCGTTGCGCGTCGTCCCGGCAAGCGTGGGCAGCGTGTTAGCCTTGTTCATCTCGCGCTGGCTCGCCGAAAGAAATTCTCAAACGCAAAACTGATCATCCACTAAGCACACGAAGTTGCACGAAGATAGTTTAGTGTTCCTTCGTGAACTTCGTGGATCACATACGTGCAGACTCTCAAAAAAATTTTGCAGAGCAATCAATTCTGGATTGCTCTATCCTTCCTCACTCCCCCTCTTCTCGCGCTCGTGTTGTATAGGCGCGTGTTGTCGTTCCCATTTTTTCTTGACGACGATCTCAACTTCACCTGGATGCGCGGTCGGGCGTTGCTCTCGTATTGGGTGGACTCGTCCGGCTACAAATACTATCGCCCGATCACGTTTGGGATGTGGCGGCTGGCGCAAATACTTTTTGGTGAGACGAATACGTTTGCCTTTCACACGATTGACCTCGTCACCTTGATTCTCATCGGGTGGCTTACCGGCTACCTGGCGGCTCATCTCCACCGTGATGGCGAAAAGCTCAACGGTGTCGCCGCCACTCTCGCCGCAGCCTTTATCCTCACGTCTCCCTTTTTGCCGCAGATCATCTCCAGTGTTTCTCAAGGACTTTATCTGTATGCGCCCTTTGCCCTTGCACTCACTTTTGTAACCTTCGCCCGTTATCGCCAAACGCAAAAATTGAGGTGGGCGGTACTCACCGTATTACTGGGGCTGCTTGTACCCGCTATCCATGAAAGCCTCATTGTTGTGGGTGGGTTGCTTTTCGTTTGGCTAGTCGTCGATCAAGATCAGAACACACCGCCAAGACGCGAAGGGCGCAAAGATTTAATTTCGTTCCTTCGTGAACTTCGTGGATGGAAAATCCCTCTCATCGTCACACTCGGCAACGCGCTGTGGTTTTTGCTGTGGCTGCAAATTCCAAAATTGAAAGGCGACGGACTGGGTTGGGTGGGATGGACTTCGCTGATCCAAAGTGTGGCGTTCTTCTTGCAAGGACTCACCTTTCCGATTCAACCGTTGGCGCAGGTGATGATGCAAAATGGTTGGGGCGATGTGGCGGCATCACTCACGCTTGGCGTGATCGGCTTGATTCTATTAAGCGCAATTTTGATCGCGCGCGGCAAGTGGCGCATCTTGGTCATCGGTCTAACGTGGTACGCCCTCAACGCCGCGCCGATGATTTTCGGGTTAGGTTTTCATTACATGATCAGCAACATGCGGTTTTTGGTGCCGCCAATGCCCGCCGCCGCGTTGTTGTGGGCAAGCGTTATTGTTGTCACTCTGCAAATTTCCAATCGTCTCATTCGCTATTTGTCATTTGCCATTCTCGCGCTCTTCATCCTTCTCCCTTCATCCTTCATAATTCAAGAGTCTATGACTCTCCACGCCATGAGTCTTAACTTCGTTTACGACTTGCGTGACATTATCAAAGCGAATCCGAATCAAAAACATTTAATCATCAATCCGATAGATTGGATCGCCAACAACAAACCGCATTACGCCATGGGGCATGAGACAGTGGAAATTTTGCCGAGCTATCTTACGTTGCGCGGTTTGACATATATCAACACGGGCGTGTGGGCAAACATAGACGGCGTGGTGTTCGACAACATCAAGCCCGAACTTAAACGCCATTGGTACAGCCTCGCCGCCGATTCGCAAAACGTGGATTGGGAAGGGATGTCAAAACGTTTGCCAAATTATGATCGCGTGTGGCTGACGCGATACAGCGATGAGTGGGTAGATGTTGTGGAAGCGGGCAGAGTGGAATCCAATGCGCCGATCACGTTTGCCAGTCATGTTGCAAGTTTTGATGGAAAAGTTTTGTTGGTGTCGTCAAAAGCGGACGTGGTAAAAAACGAAATGCGCTTAACGTTGTCGTGGCACGTCACGAATCCGATTCAAGGTGAGGTGTTTCGCCACGTTCTGGATTGTGAGGGGAATGTGTTAGGCTTGGGCGACGGTCCCGCACTTGGGGGAGTCTACCCGACGTGGTTGTGGCGCGGCAACGACCGCATCACCGACGTGCGTTTCATCCCGCTCGAAAAATTGAGCGCGTGTTATCGAATCGAGATCGGTCTCTACAATCCGGGAAACGGTCAACGCACCATCGCGCTGGATACGAATCAAAAACGATTCGAGAACGATGTGGTTATCATAGAACAGAGATGACTGGACTTACGCACCTTAATCACGAATGACTCGAATAAACGAATAACACGAATTTTTGTTTTGTTTTATTCGTCAAATTCGAAACATTCGTGACATTCGTGATGAAAATTTCTGTGAACTGCGTAAGTCTAGGATGAATTATTCGTAGGCCGTCGTCATGGCGCGAAAGGCAACGCCCGCCAAAAAGAACGCCATCATCGCGTAGAGCAGCGCCTCGCTCTTGCCGTTGCGCCCGCGCGTGAAGAGGTAGATGCCGGGGATGGCGATGATCATGATCACGCCATACAGATAATGCACAATGCCGCGCGCCGGGGCAAGACCGTTGAGCGCCATCACAACGCCGATGAGCGCTTGTATAACATAAAGACCTTCGCCGAGAGCGAGCATCCCGAACATATTGCCGTCCACGCCGCCGCTGCGCCAACGCCACAAACCATACACGCCAATGATGA
>CAKKQG010000081.1 GCA_919901875.1 Anaerolineales bacterium | reverse complement strand
TTTTTTTGTAGTAAGATTCTCCCCATGACCACAAAAACCTCACACTCCTTCACCACGCGACTCAAGATCGTTTTCGGAGTCGCGCTTTCGTTTATCTTAGTCGCTTGCACCGCTTCACCCACGCCCACTGTTGCGCCTGCCACGTCGGCGCCACTGACGATAGCTGCGCCCACGCTCGCGCCAACTGTCGCACCATCGAAACCAGCTGGCACGGCGATCCACGATATTCAAGGCGCGGGTCACATCTCACCATTCAGCGGTAAGCAGGTGAAGAACGTGCAAGGCATTGTCATCGCCATTCGCTCCGATGGTTTTTATATGCAAGACTCGATCCCCGATAACGATGAGGGGACATCCGAAGGCATTTTTGTTTTTACGACTACATTGCCAAAAGTGAAGATTGGCGACTTGGTGAGCGTGGAGGGTGATGTCAAAGAATTTTATCCGCGCGATATTGCCACCGGCGATCTGCCGATCACCCAGATCATCAAACCAACTTTCACCGTCGTTTCCAGTGGCAACAAATTGCCTACCCCGATCATCATCGGCACCGGCGGGCGCATCCCGCCGAACAAAGCGATCAAGAGCGAGAAGGGTGACGCCGATCAAACGAAATTTAATCCGAAGACCGACGGCATAGATTTTTACGAGTCGCTCGAGAGTATGTTAGTGCAGGTGAACGACGCCGTTGCCGTCGGACCCACGAGTCGCTTCCGCGAGATTCCGATTGTGGGCGATAAAGGCGCGAATGCGACTTATATCTCCGGGCGCGGGGCGATGGTGATCTCACCCGAAGACTACAACCCCGAACGGATTCATCTCGACGATGTGATCTTGCCCACGCCGACGGTCAACGTCGGTGATCGATTCACCAAACCGATCATCGGCATCATGGATTACACCTTTGGCAATTACAAATTACAGATCACGCAGCGCCCCAGTTTTGAATCGGGCGGCATCAAACCGGAAACGACGGTGAAACAAAAAGAGAATCAAATTGCCGTGGCAACGTTCAACGTGGAAAATTTCGCCGCCAACGGCGATCCGCAAAAAATTAAAGACCTTGCCAAGATCATTGTCGAGAACTTGCAATCGCCCGATATCATTGGCATCGAAGAGATTCAAGACAACAACGGCGTGACGGATGACGGATTGGTAGATGCAACCGAGACCTATAAAGTTTTGGTCAAAGCCATCAAAGACGCGGGAGGTCCCACTTATGATTTCCGCGACATCGCGCCAGAGAATGGTCAAGATGGCGGCGCACCCGGCGGCAACATCCGAGTCGGATTTATGTTTCGTGTGGATCGCGGAGTGAAGTTTATTGATCGTCCCGGTGGCGCCGCCACTAAACCTGTCACAGCGATCAAAGGTGGAACCGGAGTTGAGCTGTCATTCAGCCCGGGTCGTGTGACCCCAACCGACAGCGCGTATAACAACAGCCGCAAACCACTCGCTGGTGAATTTACATATAACGGACATAAACTGATCGTGATCGTGAATCATTTTAATTCCAAAGGTGGCGACGACGCCTTGATGGGGCGCCGCCAACCGCCGCAACTCGCCTCCGAAGGTCAACGGATCAATCAGGCGCGGCTGTTAGCCGATTTTGTGAAAACTATTTTTGCGATTGATACGAATGCCAACGTTTTAGTCATTGGCGACCTCAACGATTTTCAATTCTCGCCGCCGTTGGCAAAGTTGAAAGAAGTTGGCTTGACCGATCTGATGGAGATTCTGCCCGTCAATGAACGCTATGATTATCTTTATGAGGGCAACGCCCAAGCGCTCGATCACATTTTGGCGAGTCCTAACTTAATGAAGATCGCTTCGCCCGAGTTCAAGCCGATGCACATCAACTCCGAATTTGCGCTGCGTGCGTCGGATCACGATCCGTTGGTGGCTCGCTTCACGCTTCCTCCCAAATGATTTTAGAATTCGGATTGCGGGTTAGCATATCGCGTATCGCGTATCGCATATCACGCATCACGTATCACGTATCACGCAATCTGCTATCCGCCATTTGCTACCCGCTATCCGCCGTCCGCCATTTTGCCTCTTTGAAAATCAAGCGAGACGATATACACTATCAGTGTCGTAATTATTAAGAAGGAGACTTGGTGATATGGCTGTTACTGCCCAAACAGAGCAAGTCCGCGCCCCATCGTTCTTCACTCAGCGCCGATGGAGAAAGTTACAGGAATTTTCATTCGGCTATACCCTCCTCGCTCCAGCGTTCATCCTCCTCGCCGTTTTCGAGTTATATCCGTTTTTCTTTGGCGCATACATCAGTATGTGCAATTGGACATTAGACTGTCGAAAGTTTATTTGGTTCGACAACTACGTCCGCGCCTTCCAGGATGAGGACGTGTGGCACGCCTTCTTTGTCACCGTGATGTATTCGGTGATCTCGGTGCCGCTTCAATTGGGTTTAGGCTTAGCACTAGCCTATCTGTTGTTCCAAAAGGTGCGCGGGCAAGAAGCACTGCGGGTGATGTTCTTCATGCCTTACATTACTTCTTCGGTGGCATCGGCGGCGGTCTGGGCTTATCTCTACAGTCCCGATCAAGGGTTGATCAACTTTGTTTTAGGGAAGTTCGGCATCCCGGCGATCAAATGGTTGGGCGAACCCACAGGAATTTTTAATTTGATGTTGAGATCGAGCGGTGTCACGCTCCCCTGGTGGGGAGAAGGACCCAGCTTAGCCTTACTGTCGGTGATCATTTATACGACATGGGTTTTTGTGGGCTACGACATTGCTATCTTCCTCGCCGGTTTGGGTAATATACCAACTGAACTGTACGATGCGGCGAAGGTGGATGGCGCGAGCGGATGGAATCTTTTCCGGCATATCACAATCCCCCTACTGTCACCGACGACGTTTTTTCTTCTGATACTCACTGTCATAGGCACATTCAAAGCGTTTAATCACATTTATGTCATGACCGGCGGCGGTCCGGGTGATGCCACGACAAACGCGGCGATCTTCATCTTCCAGCAAATGTTCCAGTATAACCGTTATGGTTACAGTGCCGCGCTGTCGTTCTTGATGTTCTTTATCATATTGATCCTGACGGTTATTCAAAACCGCGTTGCCAGCAATCGTGTTGTGTACGATTAGGAGAAGAGAGATATGGCTTCGTTAACTCCATCCGTGAATCGCCCCGCCTCTTTTTCGTGGGGGCGTGTGTTCATTTACACCGTGCTGATCACCGGCGCGATCATTTCCGTGATACCTTTTATCCATATGATCATGACTTCGCTCAAGAGTTATGGCAGTGTGGTGAATCTCAATCTTTGGCCCTGGTCGCCTTTCGGTGACGAACCGCTGCAATGGCAAAACTATCCAGACGCTATAGCAGCGGCTGGCACGGATCGTATATGGAATATGCCATTGGTCGTGCGCTATTTTATCAACAGCATCATTATCACTGCCAGTACCGTCTTCGGTGTGCTGATCACGTCGATATTGGCAGCCTATACCTTTGCTTATATTGACGTCCCCGGAAAGAATATCCTCTTCATGCTGGTGCTGGCGACGATCATGATCCCGTCTGATCTCACACTGGTCCCCAAAGTAGTGATGATGTTTCAGTGGAAGTGGTATAACACCTACGCCGCGCTCATCGTGCCGTTCTTGGTCAGCGTGTTCGGTATCTTTTTAATGCGGCAGTTCTTCATGCAGATTCCGCGCGACTTGTTCGACGCGGCGTTGATTGACGGCGGAGGACATTTGCAGTACTTGTTGTACGTAGTCGTACCGCTCAGCCGTCCGGCGATCATTACTACCGCCTTATTGAACTTCATCTTTGCTTGGGATAGCTTTAAATGGCCTTTGCTTGTTACACGTGATAGCAATATGAGGGTGTTGGCAGTGGGTTTGCAGCAGTTTATGGCAAGCGAGGGCGGCACCAAGATTCACCTGTTGCTGGCGTTTGCCGGCATGGTTGTGATCCCGGTGATCGTCTTTTACTTCTTCACGCAAAAATATTTTACCGAAGGCATTGCGCGCACGGGCATTAAAGGATAGAATTTTGGTAACTACTCACGCGGCGTGGTGGGTTGCGTCTCTAATCCGCATTTTGACATTGTTCTGACGTTGAGCT
>CAKKQG010000080.1 GCA_919901875.1 Anaerolineales bacterium | reverse complement strand
CAACGGATTTTAAGCGGATAAACGGATGCGCCACGCGATTCTATCCGTTTATCCGATTCCTTATCCGTTGAAGATAAGGGTTGACAGACCTATTGCGTAAGTCCAGCCTATTTATCTTATACATTCAGAAGCATCTTTCAGATCGTCGCTTGTAGTGAAAAGTATACATCACTTACATTTGTGCAAGCAAGTTAAAAACTTGTCCTACGTTTTATAATTACATTCATGCCTTCCTACCTCCTCACTTGGAATCCGAATCAATGGCAGTGGGTTGATCTTGCGAGAGTGAGAAGACCTGTCAGGTCTTGCCGAACTTAAGATAAGCTAAATTTAAAACATACCTGACAGGTCTTTGTGAACACCGAAAAATATTTTTAAATTTAAAAATCTAATCCACTGATAAATTTTTTCGCTGCGCCCAAACGTTTCCCCGTTTGATTAACAAAAAAGACCTGATTGTTTTCCTCAATCAGGTCTTTCGCTTCTAAAGCCTATCGTGCGCTTCAGGCTCAATATTTGCCACCTTCTTCATCGCACGCAAAAACTTCTTCTTGCTGCCGCGCTTGGCAACTACCGGTAATTCTTGGATCGCCTGCCGTTGTTTAGCAGTGATCACTTTCGGAAATTCAGTCCTCATTTTTTCTTCTTCCATGAACAAAAGTATACAACGGTTTATAATCTGATCGTATTCTAACCAATGTCGCTGTCAACGGATTCGTGGAACAGATTGAACGGATGGCGGCGACACATCCGATCAATCCGCTCCCGTAATCCGTTGGCAGTACCCAAAAAAATATTCTTAATTAGAGGATGACCATGTTCGAATCGCTTTTACAAAATTGGGATGGCGAAGAAGTGATCGTTCGCCACGATACGATCAGCGGCGCGTGGATATTCATCGCCATCCACTCCACCAAACGGGGACCTGCCGGTGGTGGCACGCGCTTCAAATCATATTCCACACCGCACGACGCGCTTGAAGATGTGCTGCGCCTCTCGGCGAGTATGACTCTTAAATTTGCCGTGCCGGGCATGAGCTTCGGCGGCGGCAAAGCGGTTATCAACGTTCCTCAAAACTTTGATCTAAAACTGCGCCCCGATCTGCTGCGTCGTTATGGCGCGCTGATCAAACAACTCAACGGACTCTATTACACCGGACCCGATGTCGGCACATCGGCGGAAGACATGGATGTGATCGCCGAGACGGGATCACCGTTTGTCTTCGGGCGCACAGCGGCACATGGCGGCGCGGGTTCATCGGGTCCCATCACCGGCATCGGAGTCTTCGCCGGGATTCAAATTGTGTGCGAGCATCTTTACGGAAACGTATCACTCAAAGGCAAGCGTGTGTTGGTGCAAGGCGTGGGCGCAGTCGGCACAAAGTTGATCGAACTACTTCTCAACGACGGCGCGGAAGTGCTGTTCAACGACGTAAGCGAATCGGCGATCAAACATTTCCGCGATGAACGACGATTGAAGTTCGTGCCAAATGATTCGCTGTATGCAACCGAGTGTGACATCTTCTCGCCCAATGCGCTGGGCTCGATTCTGAATCGTGAGACGATCCCGCAACTCAAATGTCGCGCCGTCGCCGGGGGCGCAAACAATCAACTGGCTTCACCCGACGACGCCGAGCGGCTGCGGTCTCGCAGCATCCTCTACGCGCCCGATTACGTCATCAA
>CAKKQG010000079.1 GCA_919901875.1 Anaerolineales bacterium | reverse complement strand
CCGCAGTTGATCGTAAAGATTAAAATCCCGCAGTCCCATAATTTATTCTCCGCTCCTTCATCCAGACCCGAAGGGTTTCGCAAACCCTTTGGGTCTTTTCCTTTCATCCCAACCAGCGTTTGCGCCGCTTGTAATGTTTGACTTCGCGATAACTTTTACGCTCGCCCAGTTGAGTCAGACCCAGATAAAATTCTTTGATGTCTTCATTTTGCGCCAATTGCGCCGCCGCTCCATCCAGCACCACGCGCCCATTCTCCATCACGTAAGCGTGATCGGCAACGCCCAATGCCATGTGCGCATTTTGCTCCACCAAAACAATCGCCATATTTTCGGAAGTGCTGATCTGTTTGATGACGTGGAAAATTTCGGACACTATCAATGGCGCCAACCCAAGCGATGGCTCGTCGAGCAACATGATCTTGGGATGCGCCATGAGCGCGCGCCCGATGACCAACATCTGCTGTTCGCCGCCGGAGAGGTAGCCGCTCGTGCGGCGGCGCAACCTTTGGAGTCGGGGGAAGTACTGATAGACCTGTTCCACATCACGGCGAATCGAAGCTCCGCGTGCCGCCGCGCCCGGAGCTTGCGCTCCGATGAGAAGATTCTCTTCCACAGTTAAGTAACGGAAGAGTCGATGCCCTTCCAGCACTTGAATAATTCCGCGTTGAACAATGTCTTCCGGCGGCAAGCGGTCGAGTCGTTGTCCGTCGAACTCCACGCTACCGCGAGTCACTTTGCCTTCTTGCGCGTGCAACAATCCGGAGATGGCGCGGAGTGTGGTGGTCTTGCCTGCGCCGTTCGCGCCAAGCAAGGCGACGATGCGTCCATCCGGCACATCTAACGACGCACCGCGCAGAACCAAAATTACGTCACTGTAAACGACTTCGATGTTGTTGAGTTTGAGCATAACGTAGTCTGGTGGTCGTCCAGTCTGGTGGTCGAGTAGTCCAACTGCATGACTACTCGACCACTTGACTACTCGACTACTCGACTAGCTGACTACTTCGGGCGCAGATCGGGCATCTCTGTCCAATCTTGCAAGACGACGAATTTATCGGGCCCACCTTGAATCTGTCGGATTTGTGCATAACGCGGAGCGCGTGTGCCCTTTGAATAATCTACACGAACCACCCCGCTCAACACGTCTTGGGGTCCAAGAGCGATCAAGGCATCGTTCACAGCTTTGCCATTGAGATCTTTGTAACCCACAGTGTCAATCGCCTTTTTGACTGCCTTCACCGCTAGGTCTACGCCGCTAAGCAAAAGCAGGTAGCCCACGTTATGATCGCCCTTTGCGCGCTTGTTGTCAGTGAAGACCTTCTCGGCGAACTTGATGCCATTGTTGTTCGTATCCGTCCACCACAGATAGGGGAAGGGCGCGATCAAACCGACAGCATATTCCGGTTTGGCAACGAAGGCGTACAGCGACAGATCCATTGCCCAGTTGTCAGCCGCTACTACGAACTTGTTGCGCAGTCCAAGACTGTTCAAGTCATTCAGGAGAACGGCTGGACCAAAGGCAAGGGTGTTCGTCCAGATAACGTTAGCGCCAGCCGCATTGGCGTTGAGGATGGCGGTGGTAGTCTGAGCTGTTGGCGAGGGGTCGTACTTCTCCTCCAGAACGAGCTGGACGCCAAGTTGCTTGAGATAGGCGCGGCTTTCATCAGTCAGCGCGCCTTGACCGAAAGCGGTGGGCCAACTGATGTGGGCTAACTTGATATCGTTCCCGGCGCCTGCGGGTTTATGTTTTGCCCAGTTGTCCTTCAAGTATTTCATCGTGTAACCAAGTTGGTCAGGATAAATGGGTCCTAGTCCAAAGGTGTAGCCAGAGTCTTTCCCGTAGAAAGCTTTGGAACTCAAGCCCGCTGCGAGGTTGGGAATTTTATCTTCCACAACACGCGGAGCCAACGCTTCGGCATCACCGGAGCCGTAGGTGATGACGAACAGCATGTTTTTGTCTGCGCTCTTGAAGCGGTTATAGGCAGCGACCGCTTCTTCGACCTTGCCGCCGGTGTCAGAGAACTTGACCTGAAGTTTGGCACCGTAGATTCCGCCCGAGTCGTTGACAGCCTTCGCCGCATCTTCAGCGCCACGAATGAGCGGGCTGGTGATGGCAGCTAACGGACCAGACAGATCACCGAAGTGATAAAGGGTGATGGTTTCACCGGTCAGGTTGGGCGGGCCCGCGGTTGGTTTTACGGTGGGTACCGCAGTGGGGGCGGCGGGCGCCGATGTCGCAGTTGCCGCTGGCGGCGATGTCGGCGGCGGCACAGTGGGAGCCGCGGTGGGGGTGGCGCAGGCGGCAAGCACGAGCGCCGCGCTCATCAACACAGACAGCAGGGGTAATAAACGTTTACGCATGGGTCTCTCCTTCTTTCTTAAAGAATAAAGTTAAGTTGCTTACGATGGTCCCGAAAAATCAGTTGAGTGTTATTAGGTCGCTGTATCACCTCCTTTGTGTCAGACCTCTGTCAGACCTCCGAGTTCTCAAAGAACTCGGAGGTCTTCAAGTCGAGGTCTTCGAGTCTTTGCGCCATTAGGTATGAGAGAAAGGGCGCAGTCGCCAGGCGGCTTTGATAATCTGCCAACGATGAGCCAGTCCGCGCGGCTCGAAGATGAGGAACAGAATCAAGGTGACGCCAAAAAAAAGTGGGCGCATTGCCTGCGCTCCTCCGGCGGCATCAGGGAAAAGTTCTACCACGAATGGACCGAACAACGCGGAGGCATCGGTGAGAAGTTCTACCACGATAGAGCCAAAGATGGGACCCAGATTCGATCCGAGCCCGCCCACAACCAGCATCCCCAACAGAAAAATCGAGTCAACCAAGTTGAAGGTTTCCGAGTTGAGGTGTCGGAGGTTGTGCGCCTCAAGGCTTCCGGCAGCGCCGGCATACATGGCGGCAAGAAAGAACGCGAACAGTTTGTATTTGAAAAGGTTGATGCCCAACAACTCCGCCGCCAGATCGTTGTCGCGAATGGAGACAAAGGCTCGCCCGAGTCGCGAGCGTGAGACGTTGTGGGCGATGATGGTGGAGGGTATCAATACAGTCAAGGTCAGCCAAATATATTGATCGGGTTTGTTAAATTTTAAGCCGAAAATTTCTGGCACAGCGACGTTGAGTCCCTGTGCGCCGTTCAACACTTCAGGGAAAGCGTTGCGAGTAAACCACGGGATGATGAACTGCGCCGCCAGCGTTGCCATGACTAAATAAAAACCTTTAACCCGCAGTGATGGTAGTCCAAAAATTAACCCGATCACGCCCGCGCCCAGCGCCGCCGCCGGCAGCGCGGCGAAGAAATGCCAGCCCAACTTTCCCACCAACAGAGCCGAGATGTATCCGCCGGCGGTCATGAACGCCGCTTGCCCAAGTGAAATCTGCCCGGTCAATCCGGTGAGTAAGTTCAACCCTTGCACCGCAATAATGGTAATGCCGATTCGATTGATCAACGCCGTCGTACTTTCACTGGCATAAAAGGGCAACGCGTACAACGCAGCGATGAAGGCAAATAGCAAGACCCACTGCCAGCCGCGGCGGATGGTCGCCATATCACGCGCAAAGGAAACATCAAACTCGCCAGCCGGTCGCAATGCCATATCTCAGTTAAATCCTTTCGATGCGTTTCTGGCCAAACAACCCTTCGGGTCGGATGAGTAAGACCACGAGCAACACCAAATACGGCACAATCTCCGTCATGTCGCGCACCCATTGCGCTTTAAATGTTGAGACCACTCCTTGCGTCAGCCCAATGAGTAATCCGCCGACGATCACCCCCGGAATAGATTCGATCCCGCCCAACAAAACAACAGGGAACGCCGCCAATACCACTATTGACAGACTGAGATCAAGTCCGCTGGAGGTCGCCAACAAAATGCCGGCGGCCGTTGCCACCATCCCCGCCATCGCCCACGACAAACCGAAAATGCGATGGATGCGTAGACCCAGACTCTGAGCCAACTCGTGATCTTCGGATGCGCCGCGCATCGCCAGCCCGATGGACGTAAAGCGGAAAAACGCGCTGATGAGAATCACGCCAAGCATCGCCGCCACAAACGACCAAACGAGATTCTGTTTCAGGATAAGGATGAGGGGTCTATCATCAATCAACCACGGCAGGGTAATGATGTACGGGTCGGCGGCAGAAAATATCTGCGGGAAGTTGCGCTGTGAGCCACCGAACAGCAACAACGCCAGCCCTTGCAAAACTTGGCTTAACCCCAGCGTCATCAAAATAATCGAGAGCAACGGCTGCCCCGTCATCGGGCGCAGGGTGAACCGTTCGATGGCGAGACCAATCACCGCCGAAAGCGCCAGCGCCAACACAATAGCCAACCACAACGGCAATTCGCGTTCAACAGCGAACCACCATGTCATCAACGCTCCCAGCAATAGAAGTTGACCATGCGCGAAGTTAAAGATGTATGACGATTTAAAAACCAACACGAGACCCAATGCAGTAAGGGCGATGGGACCCCCCGCCAATAAACCACTGATGACGAATTGAGGCAGGAGTTGCCAGTTCATGACGGATCTCCCTCTACTGTCGCCGCCGACTCCAGCGCGGCAACGCGCACACTGGTTTCAACGATCCCCTCGCGTCCATCGCGATATTTAACCGAAGCGCGCACTTGCACGGCGTCCTCGCCGCTGTACATAGCCGTAATCATCTCTCGATAACGATCACTCAACAAATTGCGCCGCAGTTTGCGCGTGCGCGTCAGCTCGCCCTCGTCGGCATCGAACTCTTTGTGCATCAACACGAATCTGCGGATGCGCGCCACCGCCGGCAACGTGCGGTTAACCTGCTCCGCTTCTTTGCGGATCAGTTCGTACACCTCCGGCTTCTGCGACAAATCGGTAAAGGTAGTGTAAGCCAAACCACGCTTCTCAGCCCAGCGTCCCACGTTGCCGAAGTCAATGTTGATCAACGCCACCACAAAGGCCCGCTCCGCGCCGCCGATGGTCATCACGTCGCGCACGTAAGGGCTGAACTTGAGCCGCCCCTCCAGATATTGTGGCGAATACTTCTGCCCACCAGCCAGCTCCAATAATTCCTTCATTCGGTCAAGGTAAATCAAGTGTCCGTCAGAGTCGAGGTGTCCGGCGTCACCGGTGCGGAACCAGCGGCGACCTTCGGTGTCGGTTACAAGGGCAGAGGCGGCGGCTTCAGGATTCTTGTAGTAACCCTGAAAGACGCTTGCCCCGCTGACCCAAATTTCGCCGTCGTCGGCAATCTTGAGGCTCATCCCCGGCGTTGGCATACCCACAGTCTCAAACTTCACATCATCGCCTATGTGGGCAGTGTGCACTTGTCCTTCGGTTGAGCCATACAATTGTTTAATACTGACTCCAATGGCGCGGAAGAATCGAATCACATCTGGATTAAGTGCCGCGCCGGACGAGTAAGCCGATCGGACGCGCGTCAATCCCATTTTGTCGCGCAGAGGTTGAAAGAGCGCAACTTCGCCCAGCGCGTGCAACACGCGCCATCCCAATCCCACCGGGCGGCGCGTCTCAAAGCGAAGGCTGGCAACTTTGTGACCCACGGGCATGAAGACCCGATAGAGCATTCGATTAATCCACGAACTTTCACCCATGCGGACTTGCACCAGCGCCACCAAACTTTCCCACAGGCGGGCGCTGAAGAGCAACGCATGGGGCGCGATTTCACGCAGGTTCTCTTGCACGGTTTCCGGAGATTCGGGGAAGTTAACCACCATGCCGACACGCAAGTGAAACGATAGCCCTAATCCATTTTCAGTAATCCACGCCGGAGGCAGAAACGACAGGTAGTCATCCGTCTCAAAGCGCGGGTCTATCTGCACCGTCTGGTCGCAGGTTGCTAAAAGATTACGGTGGCTGATCATCGCCCCTTTGGGTTGACCGGTGGTGCCAGAGGTGTAGCAGAAAATCGCCAGATCATCAGTGCTTCCCTCCGCCACAGTTCGCTCGAACATTTCCGGTTGTTCAGAATTAAGTCCTTGCCCCAACTCTTGAACAGACTCGAAACTCATCAGCCACGAGTCAGAATAATTCCACAAGCCTTTTGCGTCCCAGTAGATCACGCGGCGAACGGCAGACACATTGGCGCGGATAGCCAGCAGCTTGTCGCACTGCTCTTGATCTTTGGCGAAGACGAACACCGCGTCGGAATGTTTAACGATGTATTCGATCTCGGTCGGAGTGCTGTCGGTGAAAATGCCCACTGCCACACCGCCGCTTGCTTGAACCGCCAGTTGTGCCCAAAAGTATTGCGGATCGTTGTCGCCGACGATGCAGACTTTCTCCCCGCGCTTTAATCCGAGGCTCATCAGTCCGAGTGCCAGCCGCTGTATCTGTTCGTAAGATTGTCCCCAAGTGAACTCGCGCCACAAGCCGCGATCTTTCTGGCGCATGGCAACCCGCTGTTTGCCAAATTTCTGGCAAGCGGCGATCAGACGTTTGGGCAGCGTATCTGCCTGTGCCATATCCATGTTATGCCGCCTCTCCCAAGTAAGCTTTAATTACAGCCGCGTTGTGTCGGATGTCGTCCGGTACCCCTTCGGCAATTTTCACTCCGAAGTCCAGCACCACCACCCGTTGGGCGATGTCCATCACCAGACCCATGTCGTGTTCAATCAGCACCAACGTTGTATTTCGTTGCTCATGCACATCCAGAATGAAGCGCGCCATATCTTCTTTTTCTTCTTGGTTCATGCCGGTCATCGGCTCGTCGAGCAACAACAGGCGCGGTTCCATCGCCAGCGCGCGTCCCAGTTCGACACGCTTACGCAAGCCATGTGGCAGCGCCCCGACGATGGCTTTGCGGATGTGTTCGATTTCTAGAAAGTCAATGATCTCTTCCACCACAGCGCGATGGGCGATGTCTTCGCGGTGGGCGGCGCCCCAATAGAGGAG
>CAKKQG010000078.1 GCA_919901875.1 Anaerolineales bacterium | reverse complement strand
ATGGCAGGTTGATGAAGGTTGAAGGTGGCACGGTGACGGTGTTTGGAGTGGCGGCGGCACCGTAAAAAAAGAGACGCGCTATGGGCGCGTCTCTATGATTCATCAAACAGACATCTGCGTTACGCTTGTCCCTTCATCATTGGGTCAAGCGCATCGCGCAAGCCATCGCCGACGAAGGTGAAGGCAAGCATGATGAGGGCGATGCAAATTGCCGGAGCGATGAGCAGCCATACTTGTGAGTAAATCGCATCGCGTCCTTCCAAAAGCATAACGCCCCAACTGGTGAGGAAGAATGCACTTGGATCCGTTGACGGGCGCACGCCGACACCGATGAAGCCAAGGATCGCTTCAAGCAAAATAGATTGCGGGACACGGAAGGTGGCGGCGACAAGGATGGGCGCCAGCGAGTTCGGAAGGAGGTGGCGTAGCATGATGTGTATGGGGCCAGCACCGATGGCGCGTGCCGCTTCTACAAAATCTTTTTCTTTGAGCGCTAATACTTGTCCACGCACTAAGCGGGCGGTGCCTGTCCAACTGACGATGGCAAGGGCGACAAAGAGCAGGAACAAGCCGTTCATCAATTGCCCGATCCACGTATCGCGCAGGGCGGTGAGCAGGATGATAAAGAAGAGCAGATCGGGAAAGGCATAGATGATGTCGGTGAAGCGCATCAATAGGTTATCAATCCAGCCACCAGCATAACCGGAGATCATGCCCAGCGTCGTGCCGATAATAATAATAATAATGGTTGGGATCAACCCGACCATCATCGAAGTGCGCGCGCCGTAAATCGTTCGGCTTAATACATCACGTCCAATAGTATCCGTGCCAAGGGGGAATTCAGCTTTTCCGTTTTTCGTGGGGTCATCGGCACTGGCAGGATCGGCGGATTTAACCCACATCGGCGGGCGATAGCTATTGCTGGGTGTATATTTTAAAGCGTTGTGGGGCGCAAGGAAGTTAGCAAAGATAGCGACAAAAGTGAAGAAGGCAATGACGATTAGACCGATGACGGAGGCTTTGTTCTTTTGTAATCGCCGCCAAGCCTCGTAGTAAGGATTACTGAGTGGCGCAAGCGCTTCGGCGGTGAGAGGGACGGTGCCGCTCGTTAGTGTGGTAGTCTTCTGAGCCATTTTGTGTGGTGCCTCCAGATTTTATTTTTTGCTTAAGCGAATGCGCGGGTCGAGAAAGCCGTAAGCCAAGTCTACTCCGAGATTGGCAATAGCAATGAAGAAGGCATAGATTAGTGTGAGCGCCATAATGACTGAATAATCACGGCGAGAAACCGATTCCACAAATAAACGACCAATGCCTGTCAGCCCGAATTGCGTTTCGATCACAAATGAACCGGTGATCAACGTGGCTAAGGCTGGACCCAAGAAGGTGACGACAGGGATGAGCGCGTTACGAACCACATGCTTGGCTATTACCACATTTTCTGAGAGTCCTTTGGCGCGCGCAGTGCGCACAAAATCCATGCGCAGCACTTCTAATACGCTGCTGCGCGTGAGCCGAGCCAAAAATGCCGCAGTAGGAATAGCCAAGACGAATGAAGGCAGTATCCACGGACGCCAGCCCTCCCAGTAGTTCATTTCTACAACGTTGAACCAACCAAGCCAACTAGCAAAGATGATGATCAGGAAGATGCCCAAAACGATGTTGGGGATGCCGTAGAAGAAAGTAGCCAAGAACAAACTCAAATTATCAATCCACGTATTCTGTTTTACAGCGGCGATCACCCCTAAGGGGAATCCGATGATCACGGCGATAAAAGTAGCGACCAAACCTAAGATCATCGTTGCCATCAGACGGTTTTGCCAGAAGGAGCCCTCCAGTGAGGTAGGTTCAAGGAGAATATCTTCAACGTTGCGCCCGCGAAAACGGTAGGACGGTCCCATTTTGCCTTGCACAAAATTGACTAACCAAATTTCAAATTGGGCATCAAAAACCGCCGCCGTCACTTCGAGCGGTCTTTTGCCAGCCGCTTGAGCTTCTTGCATGGCGGGTATGTTGATGAATAACGGTTTATCTAAACCGTAGGCTTTGTCGAGCCGCTCTTGCACACGCGGGTCGCTGGTGCGGCTGTCGGGGCTAGTATCCCAAGGTCCGCCCGGAGTGGCATGCATGATGATGAAAGTGATCAAAGCTGATACAAATAAAGTCGGGATGATAAAAAGAAATCTACGAAGATAGTAAGCACCCATAATGGCTCTCTGTGGAGTGATATGTGAGGGTGGCTGAGGATTGCTCCTCAGCCACCCGGGTTACGTTGCTTGTCAAAGGAAGTTGCTAAACGTCTGATTACTGCTTAGGGTAGCTGGCCGGAACTTGCGAGAGATCCACGTCGTACGTCCAAATGGGACCCCATTCGCCAGCCCATTCGGCATCGCTGGAGGACGGATTCTCTTTCAAACCCTTGAGGTAGGGTTTGATGAGATAGAGGACTTCGGCGTGGTTCATCGGAGCGCCGGGTACATCCGCCAACAGTATGTCTTCGGCTTGTGAATAGAGCTTGATGGATTCGGCGAAGTCGATAGTCGCATCGGCTTTCGCCATCAAAGCATCCAAGGTTGTATTGCTATAGCCGTAGCGCTTAGCAAAAGCACCGGTCTTCCAATACACGCTCAGCCAGTTTTGCGGGTGAGGATAGTCTTGGATCCAGCCTTGGCGAGCCATTTGCGGGTTGGTCTTGGGATCCTTGGTCAACGCCGTATACACAGTGGCATCTACCGGGTCAATAGTCACCGGACAGTTGAACACTGCCACAAAATTTCCGGCAAGGAATTGGAAGCGCGCATGATTCTGGGCATTACCGGGGTAGGTGATCTTCAAGTCACCGAGTTTGGCGCAATCAACCTTCTTGCCATCGGCAGTGCCGAAGCCGGCAGCGATGAGGGCCGCTACAGCGGCTTTGGTATCTGTAGCAGGCACACCGGGTTTGTCGGGTTGCGCACCGGGTACGCCTGGCGGAATCCAACGCGTGGTGGGCTTGCCAATACCTTTCAAAACATCACGCACCCAACCGGCACGATCTATTGCTTGCGAGAACGCCTTGCGAACTTCTTTGTTGTCGAACGGTTTGCGGGCGTTGTTGAATGCCAAGTTAGTGGTGATAGCGGCAGTGTAGCGTGACATTTCCGCTTTGAGTTTCGGATCGCCTTCCACTTGCGCCAATGTTGCCGGGGTCACATCCACTTCGTCGAATTCACCCTTCTTGTAGGCTTCGAAGCGCTGCACTTCATCGGTGATGTAAGTGGCTTCGACGCGATCCAACTTGGGCTTGCCGCGCCAGTAGTTGGCGTTGGCTGTGTAGACGATCTTCTTGCCTTCTTCGATGCTCTTGATCGTGAACGCGCCGTTGCAGCTATGACCATCGGCTTTGTTCCACCAAGTATCGGGGGCCGCGTCTACTTTCTTCTTATCCGTTGGATACGTTTCCCAGATATAGGCGACGTATAACCAATAGGGCGCGGGTTGCTCGAAGGACACGGTCAATTCGCGCTTGGCATTGTCAGCTTTCACGCCGTAGTTGGCGAAAAGCTTGTCGGCATCAGCGGCAGACATCTTGGCATCTTCTTTGGCGAGTAAAGCGCCTGAGCCTTTGATGTCGCTCAGGATTTCGGCGTATTGCTTGCCAGTCACGCGAGGATCGACAGCGCGCTTGAGCGCATATTCAAAGTCCGAGGCATTCATGGCTGTGCCGTCGGCGCGTTTCAAACCATCGCGGATGTGGAAGACGATGGACTTGCCATCGGCGGCAACTGTCCATTTGTCGGCAGAGCCGGGTCCGATGTTGCCCTTGTTATCGAGCGCGGTCAAACCCTCGTAGCACAGTTTCATCACTTCGATTTCAATACCGTAGGATGACTTTTGCGGGTCGATGATGTCGGGGTATGTGCCACGCGCTAGGCGCAATACTTTGGGTCCAGTTGCCGCGGGGGCAGCGGTCGCTGCGGGTTTAGTTGGCTCGGGTGCCTTGGTAGCGGCGGGTGCAGCTGTAGCCGCCGGAGCGGATGTAGCCTTGGGCGCTTCCGTGGTTGGGGTGGCGCAGGCCGACAGAACAAACATCGCGGCGAGTGATACAAATATGATTTTACGAACAGTGTTAAGCATTTCTGCTCCTCCTTGTAAGGTTCAGAACTAAGATTTTTAAACGACAGAACGGAAATCGAGACGCAATAGAACCTCCTTTGATCAAGCAAAACGTAATCACAGTGAAGCGATTATACGCCCAATTTGTGTGAAAAAGAAAGATGGAAATTAAAGGGGATGCCGCCACCGTTTATAAGCCATTGATCTATACTATCACCTTAGGA
>CAKKQG010000077.1 GCA_919901875.1 Anaerolineales bacterium | reverse complement strand
GGCACCGCGCCGGTGATCGGTTTGGGGGCGGCGTACGCTCAACATTTAAATGGCGGCACTCCAAACTCCGTCGCCGTGATCGCTTGCCTCACCGCCGATCATTACATCAAGGATGTGAGTCGATTTCAAAAAGTGTTGTTGGCATCGGCGAAGCAAGCTGAGTGCGGCACTATTGTTACGCTCGGCATCACGCCGTCATTCGCTTCAACCGGATTTGGTTACATCAAGCGCGGCGAGGCGTTGGGCAAGGAAGATGGGTTTGATGTCTACCGCGCACTGGCTTTTCGCGAGAAGCCCGACGAGGGAACCGCGCAAAAATTTTTAGAGGACGGTTTACATTCGTGGAACTCGGGCATGTTCGTGTGGACGACGAAACAAGTGAAGAATGAATTTGCGCGGCAACTGCCCGAGACGTCGAAGAAACTAGACGAAGCCTCGCGCGCCTTCGGCACGGATGATTTTGGGAACGTGATGGCGCGGGTGTGGCACACTGTTGAGAAACAAACGATTGATTACGGCATTATGGAAAACGCAAAAGATGTGGCGGTGATACCGGTGGATATTGGGTGGAGCGATGTAGGCAGTTGGGCGTCACTGCTTGATATTCTTGAGCCTGATGAAAACGGCAACGTGGTGATTGACGGCGATCACTTAAGCGTGGACAGCACCGGGTTGTTGATCAACTCAAAGAAACTTGTGGCGACGATTGGCGTTAGTAATTTGGTGATCGTAGATACGGACGACGTCTTAATGATCTGCCCGCGCGACAAGTCGCAAGATGTGAAAAAGATCGTCGAAAAGTTGCAGAAGCAGAAGACGGAATACTTATAAGTGTTGAGTGTTAAGTTTTGAGTTTTAAGTGAGCGGATATGGCAGAGAGCATTGTTGGCAAAAAGAGTTTTGAGTTTGCGTTAGAGATCATCCGCTTGTATCGCCTGTTGCAGGATAAACGTGAGTTTGTGATTTCTACGCAGTTGTTGCGAAGCGGGACGAGTGTCGGCGCAAATATAGAAGAAGCAAATGCGGGATATAGCCGCAAAGATTTTCAATATAAGATGTCTCTTGCTTCAAAAGAAGCGAGAGAGACACGCTATTGGTTACGATTATTACAGGAGTCAAAATTAGTAGATGTTGATGTGGCGACGGAGTTATTACACGTTGATGAGTTGATTCGAATGCTGACTTCGATTGTCAAGACAACAAGCGAGTCAACTTAGAACTTATCACTCAACACTTACAACTGTTTTTTTATGGAAGCTTATTGCGTAAAGTGTAAAACCAAACGAGAAATTAAAAACCCGCTGGCGGTGTTCACGGCGAAAGGCACGGCGGCGACGAGCGGCGTGTGTTCTGTGTGCGGGACAAAATTGTTCCGCATGGGCGCAACGGAAGCGCATAATGGAATGGAGCGCCCGGTCATTGTGTCAACCAAGAACGGCAACAAACCCGTTAAACGATCGGGCAAGTTGGTGATCGTCGAGTCTCCGGCGAAAGCGAAAACCGTGCAGCGATTCTTGGGCAAGGGCTATCAGGTGCGCGCTTCGGTGGGGCATGTGCGCGATCTGTTGAAGTCGCAGCTCTCGGTGGATGTAGAAAATGATTTTGCACCGAAGTATCGCGTGCCGAATGAGAAGCGCCCGTTGGTCAAGGAACTCAAGAATGACGCCGCCGCCGCCGCCGAAATTTATCTCGCTACCGACCCGGATCGTGAAGGCGAATCGATCTCATGGCATTTGTTAGAGTCGGCGGAGATCGATCCGACGTTGACCAAGCGCGTGGTGTTTCACGAGATCACCAAATCGGCAATCGAAGAAGCCTTCTCGCATCCGCGCGCGATTGATATGCAGTTGGTCAATGCCCAACAAGCGCGGCGCATCATGGATCGACTGGTGGGCTATTCGCTCTCGCCGTTGTTGTGGGCGAAGGTGCGCGGACGATTGAGCGCGGGGCGGGTGCAAAGTGTTGCCGTGCGGATCATTGTAGATCGTGAGCGGGAGATCGATGCTTTTGTGCCGCAAGAGTATTGGTCTATTGAAGCCGAACTCGAAAAGGAAAATGGTCACGCCAAGAATAATGTTTTTGTCGCCAAGTTGATCAAAGTCGGCGATAAGGAAGTTGGACTCGATAAAGAGATTCCGCTGCCGACGAAGGGTGACGTTGAGCCGCTGGTTAAAGATCTAGAGGCGGCGTCATGGCAGGTGATCAAGGTCCGACGCGGCGAGCGCAAGCGCAATCCGCTGCCGCCGTTTACCACCAGCACACTTCAGCAAGAAGCCTCCAAGAAATTAAATTTTACTGCGCGGCGCACGATGGCGATTGCCCAGCAACTTTACGAAGGTGTTGACATCGGCGATCAAGGTTCGGTGGGTTTGATCACTTACATGCGAACCGATAGCACCAACGTTGCCGAAGTGGCGCAGAAGGAAGCGCAGGAATATGTAACAGGACGTTTTGGCGCGGAGTATCTGCCGCCCGAACCGCCGCAATACAAAACGAAATCGAAAGGCGCGCAAGAGGCACACGAAGCGGTGCGCCCGACATCGGCGATGCGCGAGCCGAATGCGATTAAAGATTTTCTGAGCAAAGAACAATTTAAGTTGTATCAATTGATCTGGCAAAGATTTGTGGCGAGCCAGATGGCGGCGGCGATCTTTGACAC
>CAKKQG010000076.1 GCA_919901875.1 Anaerolineales bacterium | reverse complement strand
GGCGAGATGTATTCAATGGCGCCGATCTTTTTGATGACGGCGCGAATTTGATCTTGCACGTCTTTCGCCACCACTGCATCCACGTTCACCCGCCCTTCGGCGATGAGTTGGGAGAGATGCGAGTAGATGGTGCCAACGGCGAGTCCGCGCTCGGCGGCGATTTGTTCGACGTTGAGTCCACGTTGAAGGGATTCAAAGGTGAGGGCGACGGTGCCACCAGCACGCATTTTGGCGCGAGCGCGATCTGATTCGGCGGCGCGCACTTGACGCAGGTCAACGCGAATGGCGGCGCGGGTCTTGAGGGCGATCTCGCCACGCGGAGTCAAGGTGAGGACGGGATATTTTCCGCCCGTTTGTTTGAGATAGCCTGCATCCATTAATTGATCTACGAGCGATTCGATCTCGCTGATGCGAAGTGAAATAAATTTTCCGAAGTTGCGCGAGCCTTTGTAGCGTTCGATTTCAGAAGAGGTTGAGCCTTTGAGAATTTGAGCGAGTTTGCCTTTGCCCACTTCGGGTTTGAGTTTGGTAACAGTATCGAGGACGATCAACGCGCCGCGCTCGGCTTGCGAGAGGGACGCCACGTCGTTGACCGCAGTGGTTGAAGGTTGAACAGCAGAGGCAGTTTCCGCGCGTTCAATGCAGTTGTCGCAACATTCTTGCGGCGACACTTCCCTTTTATCTTTATCGCCAAAATGATCGAGCAACACATGACGGCGACAAGCGTTGGTCTCGGCGTAGTCCACTACTTTATCGAGCAAGGCGTATTTGTATTTGCGGCGCGTGGCGACTTGCGCCGCAAGTTGATGCAAAGATTTTTCGTTGAGGGGCAGCGCTTCGATTTGCAAAAAGCCGGAGACATCGGGATCACGTTTGATGGCGTTGATCGATTCAAGTTGTTCAAGCGCGACGCGGATTTTTGTCTGGTGAAGTTTGGTGGTGGCTTCAATTTCGGCGGCGGCAACCCCTTGAACGGGTCCGCGCAAAAAGTTGTGAACGGCGCGCAGTTCATCTTCCGTTGGCGAATCATTTTCAATGAAGAAGGAATGTAAGCGCGTATCGTTAGGCGAATACAACAAGGCGACGCGCGCGGGCAAGCCGTCTCTACCGGCGCGACCCGCTTCTTGATAATAGGCTTCGAGCGTGGAGGGCATGGTGTAGTGCAGCACGAAGCGCACGTCAGGACGATCTATGCCCATACCGAAGGCGTTGGTGGCGACGATGAGCGGCAGGTCGCCGGAGAGAAAAGCGTCTTGGGTGCGAGTCCGCATCACCGTGTCAAGGGCGGCGTGATAATGCTGCGCGGAAAGTTTAAGTTCGTCACGAATGAAGGCGGCGACATTTTCGGCGTCGCGCCGCGTGCCGACGTAGAGGATGCCCGCGCCTTCGGCTTGAGTCAAAAAATCACGGGTGAGATTTAATTTCGCCGACTCGTCGCGCGCGGCGAACACTTCCAAAAAAAGATTGGGGCGATTGAAGCCGGTGATGACGCGCTCGGCGTGAGGCAAGCCAAGTAACTGAATGATGTCGTCTTGCACACGCGGGGTGGCAGTGGCGGTGAGGGCGAGGGTGATCGGTGAATTAAGTTGACGGCGGGCGTGGGCGATGTGCAAATAATCGGGACGAAAATCGTGACCCCATTGCGAGAGGCAGTGCGCTTCGTCAATCGCCAGCAGACTGATTTTTGTTTGCGCCAACACCTCGCGGAATGTTTGTTGACGCAAGCGTTCCGGCGCGACCAGAATCATTTTGTATTCGCCATTGGCGAAAGACTGCAAGCGTTTATTTTGTTCAGCAGTGGAGAGGGACGAGTTGATGAAGGTGGCGGCGATGTTGCGTTTGATCAGGCTGTCAATTTGATCTTTCATCAGCGCGACGAGGGGCGAGATGACGAGGGCGGTGCCGTCGAGGCTGAGCGCGGCGAGTTGATAGATGAGCGACTTGCCCGAGCCGGTGGGCATGACGACGAGCGCATCGCGTCCTTCTAAAATATGCGTGAGGGCTTCTTGTTGTCCCGGGCGAAATTCGGGGAAGATGAAGTGGCGATGGAGGGCGGCGTGGAGATCCATTGGAGATTGGAAGTTGGAAGTTGGAAGTTGGAAGTTGGAAGTTGGAGGTTGGAGGTTGGAGGTTGGATGTTGGATATTGGGATTTTGGGATTTTGGGATTTTGAAATTTGAACTTCAACTAAACAATCTTCGATACAACTCCGTCTCCAACAATCCATCCGGATCGCAACGCGCTTTAAGTTTGCGAAAACGCTCCAGGGTGTCATCGCCCAGATACCGCCTGACAATGTCTGCGTTGAGTGTGCTGTCTTTAGCAAAATAGAATCGCCCACCGACGCTCAAGACAATTTCGTTCATGACATCGGCGAGTTTTTGCAAGTCAATGCGGTTGCCCTCTTTCGCCGGAAAATCCATTGCCAACGAATAGCCGTCTACGGCGTGCGTGAGCAAAAATTGATCGGGGCGGTGACGTTTAAGCACGCCCAAGTAAGTGGGCATCCCGCGCTTTTGGCACAGCCGCAGCATTTCAATAAAAACATCGTGCGCCTGTTCGCGCGGAATAAACGATTGATACTGTATCAAGCCGCCACTGCCGTAAGACTTCTCCCAATTCGGAACGTAATCGAGGAGGAAGTTAAACGCCACCAGCGATTGAACATTACGTTTGCGATGTTCAAGCAGGCGGGCTTGGGCATACTTGGCAGTGTTGATCAGTGTCGTGCCGAGATCGCTCATAAAGGGGCGCATGAGCCGCCACAAAATTGATTTCGGCACGACGCCAAAAAAAGTGTCAGGCAGAGTTTGATACTCGACACTCAATGTTTGTGTCGGTTCGTGATCTTCATCTCCGCGCAAATACGTGGCGCGGTGAATCTGTCCGCGCCCGCGCGAATGTGTGCCATCCACCCACCCCACCAAGTAATCGCTCTCGCCTTTGATCGGCTCAAAGTCATTCATCATCGCCCGCAACGTAGGCGCCGCCCAGGCATCTACCCAGACGTTGCCCGAATGAATTTTTTTCATTTGTAATGTGATGGAGGTGAACACGCCCAAAACGCCTGCGCCGCCGATCATCGCATAAAATAGATCGGCGTTCCTTTGCGGCGAGCAAGTGATCAGTTCATCGGTAGGCAGCAACGCTTCAAACTCCAAAACGTGTTCGCCGATGGGACCCGCCACATAATTATTCTTGCCGTGAATGTTCATCGCCAAGCATCCGCCGATAGTGGGAAACATGGTGCCGGGCACGACGGGCAGCCACCACCCATCCTCAAGCGTGTATTGCCATATCTGTTGGATCGTGACTCCCGGCTCCACATTGATCACGCCTGATTCGGGACCCCACTCGATGATCCGATTCATCCGCCGCAGATCCAAGATGATGCCGCCAGCGTTGAGTGAAGCGTCGCCGTAGCTTCGACCCGATCCGCGCACGCCGATCTTAAATTGGCGATCAGCCGCCAGCGAAAAAATCTCGGCGACGTGTTCGGTGTGAGTTGGACGATAGATGTAAGCCGCGCTCTCGATCGAGCGACCAAAGTTTTGTAAGAGGGTTAAACGATCAGCAGTAGGCATAAAGACAATGAACAATGAAACAATGATCAATGAACAATTGCGTTCACGAATCACTAAATAGAAAGTCGTCTGAAAATAAATGAGGGGATGTAGCGGATGACCAACATAATCCACGCCCAGCGCGCGGGTGTGTAGAGTATTTGTTTGCGACGACATATTGCCTTCCAAATATCGTCTGCCGCTTGATCGGGCGAGATCGCCATTGACGCCGAGCGACCAGTGGCTCTAAACATATCCGTATCCACAAAACCCGGCTTCACGGTCAGCACATGCACGCCTTTGCGCGTCAGGCGATTGCGCAGCGATTCGAGATACGTCGTCAGGGCGGCTTTGGTCATGCCGTAGCCCGGATTCACCACACGACCCCGAACACCCGATACCGACGAAATGCCGACGATATACCCACTGCCCAAACGATCAAACAAGATCGCCGCCTGATTGAGCCAAGCAATCGCGCCCAACACATTCACGTCAATCATCAAGCGATCCTTTTCGAAATTGTATTCGTTGAGCGCCATCGTCGGCATCACGCCCGATGAATACACGACAATCTTAATACGTTCCAAATCGCGCAAAATGGTTTGGAAGAGAGTCGGCACTTCGTCGAAGTCTGTCACATCATGTGGATAGGCAAAGGCGCGTTTAGTTCCAAGTTGAGAATTGATCTCATCGCAAATCGCGTTGAGTCGATCCGTGCGGCGAGCGACCAGCGCAACCGAGTAGCCTTCGCGCGCGAGGCGGCGCGCCATCGCCTCGCCAATGCCGGACGACGCGCCGATCACAATCGCGCCGTGAATAGGAGAAAGTGTAGAAGAAGTTAGTGTCATAGCAAGTCAAGTATAACAAATGCTGCGCTCTATGCTAAAATCTCCTCATGCCACGCAAACAATCCAAACTGTCACCTTCTGAACTCCATCAAACTCCCGATACGTGGGGGGTAGGCACATTTCTTTTACGCCAATGGTTGGTTGACGACGATCCCGATATCCCCGCCCGCCCAACTTTAATTCTGGTGCTCGATCTCGATCATGGTTACATCATGGCAAGCAGCCTCATCAATCACGCGCCATCGGCAGAAGAGATACGCGACACGCTTTTCAAAGCGATGACGAAGCCGATGAAGATGTGCGGTGAGCCGCGCCGCCCAACCCTATTGTTTTGTCACAGCGCAGGTTTGGGTGAAGCGATTGAGCCCTACATGGATGAGTTAGGGATTCACTGCGAACCGCGTGCCATTCCGGGAATTGATGACATCTTAGAAGAGATGGCACAGTTTATGGATGAGGAAGAAGATCATCCCTCGCTGATTGACATTGAAGGCGCAACACTTGATATTGTCGGCAAATTCTTTGAAGTGTCAGCCATGTTTTACCGCGCCGCGCCATGGGTGCAGATGTTGAATGAGCAATTCTTGTTGTTGCGCATCCCCGCCGAAGGTGGGCTGGAACGTTTTGTAACGGTAATGGGCAACGGCGGGGTGGAATATGGTTTGGCGTTTTATGAAAGTTGGCACGATGTAGAGAACTTGTTTAAAAATCAAGACGATCCTCTCAACGCGCTGCCGGCGCAAGGCGCACTGTCCATGCTCTACGAGCGGGCGCATCAGATGTCATTTGACGATCTGGACGCAATCGAAGCGAACGATTGGGACGTGGTAGATGAGCAATCGTATCCAAGCCCGATCTATTTTCACCGCACAGAAGAAGCGCGCCGCCCCACATTAGCAGAGCTGCAATGGATCGAAGCAGCGTTGCGCGCGATCCCGCTGATCGTCAACGATCATTTGCGTCCTGATAATAAAGGCGACTTTGCGCCGTTGGAAACTACAATCTCTGTTCCCACATCGCGCGGCGAGGTGACTGTGTCGGTTAAATATCCGGCAGGCACACTTCATCACGAAAACTTCCCCGCCTCAAATTCTGTGGACGCTTGGGATGAAAAGGGCAACCCAATTGAAGAGCCGCCTATCTTTGATCGCCGCCTCATGGAAAAATCGTTGCTTGACGTATTTGGCGATATGCTTGGCAACACAAGCGGCGACCCCAAACTACGCAAAGCGCAAGACATAATGTATCAAGCATTTGAAGAGACCAATCCTGCCAAGCGTATTTCGCTGGCGCACAAAGCCTTGAAAACTTCTGACAAGTGCGCCGATGCGTTTGTGTTACTCGCCGAAGAGCAAGCCGACACCGTTGCTCGCGCCTTAGAGTATTACCAGAAAGGTGTAGACGCCGGAGAGCGCGCCTTAGGAAACGACTACTTCAAGGAAGCCGTTGGACATTTTTGGGGCATCATGGAAACCCGCCCTTACATGCGCGCTCGCGCAGGTTTGGCGGAATGTTTAATTAAGTTAAATCAGGTAGACGGGGCGGTTGAGCATTACCGCGATATGCTGCGTTTGAATCCAAATGATAATCAGGGGCTTCGTTATATCGTGGCAGAGGTGCTGCTCGATCAAAATCGTGACGCCGAATTAATTAAACTCCTGAAGCAATATAAAGATGACGCGATGGCAGAGTGGCTTTACACTTGGGCCTTGGCGGCATTCCGAAAAAATAGCAAAAGCAAAGAGGCCGATAAACGGTTGCGAGGAGCGCTTGAACAAAATCCCTTTGTCCCCGATTATCTCACCGGAAAAAAACGAGTGCCGCTCAATCTCCCTCCTACTATGGGTTGGGGCGATGAGCAAGAAGCGATACATTACGCCGCAAAGTTTCTCAATCACTGGCGGCGCACAGCAGGAGCGATTGACTGGATGAAGGACCATCTCTAAAATGTCCGAACGCAAAGAATTGATCATCAAACGCCTGCAAGAAGAAGGAGCGAAGACCGTCGAGTTCTTTCGCTCGATCCCCGAAAACAATTTTCAGCAGCAAGTGTATACCACCGGACCGCAATGGGACGCGCGCAATTTGCTGGCGCACTTCGTCAGCGCCGAGCGCACCTTCGCCTTCTACGGACGCGATATATTAAACGGCGGCGAAGGCGCGCCCGAAGACTTTGTCATTGACGAATTTAACGAAACGCAAGTCGGCAGGATGAAAACGGCGAGCGCCTCTGATCTGATTGAGCAATTTGAAGAAGCGCGCGCCAGCACGATCCACCTCATCGAAAGCATGAGTGACGCCGACTTGGACCGCGTTGGCAGACACCCGTGGTTCGGCAAAGTCCCGCTAGAAAATATGTTGAAGCTCATCTATCGCCACAACATGATCCACCAACGCGACATCAAGAAAGCGCTTGAAACCAAACAACCCGTGCCGCATGTAGACGTTCAGCCGCCGAGTGGAAACCAGTGATCAGTAATCAGTAATCAGTGATCAGTGTCCACTGTTGACTGATCACTGA
>CAKKQG010000075.1:195-1610 GCA_919901875.1 Anaerolineales bacterium | reverse complement strand
GGACGAATCAGAATCGTCCAGAAGCGATCAGGCCGATCTAAATCCCACACTAATAACGCGGTGTTGATGCCGATGAAGAGCATGGAGATGAACGAAGCGACGACGGTGAAGAAAAAGTTGGGCGGAAAAATATTGAAGGTGAGACCGAGCGCGGCGACGATGAAGGCACCCGCGCCGATGGATTTGGCGACGAGATACGACGGCACTTGCCAGTGCCAGGGGATGCGGTGCGGGACGTTATAGGTTTCGCGCGGCGCGGCAGATGACTGCATGAGTGAGCTTGCCATGTTTCCTTCGCCAATGTGAATCGGTCCGCGCCAATCGCCATGACCGTGATCGGGCCAGGTCGCCCACAACATTCCCTGATCTTGCGCGGCGAGAGTCGGCACGATGGATGATTCTTCGGCGTTGATGTAAAACAACTTTGGCTTTGTGCCTTGCTCCGGTTTACGGGTGCGCACTTGTTGTGTGGCAACCGCGCGGGCGATCTCGGATTTTGCATCATCCAGATCACCGGCGAGTATGGCGTGTTCGGGGCAGACGATGACGCACGCCGGTTCGAGTCCCACATCGGTGCGATGGGCGCAGAAGTGACACTTAGCGGCGGTGCCAGAATTTGGATCGATGTAGATCGCATCGTAAGGACAAGCTTGCATACAGGCTTTGCAGCCGATGCATCGCGACGGATCAAATTCGACAATGCCATCTTTGCGTTGATACATCGCCGTGACCGGGCAGATGCGGACGCACGGCGGGTTGGCGCAGTGGTTACAGCGCGTCACCTGAAAGTAACGCCGCGTGTCGGGAAAGATTCCCTTCTCGGTGTATTTAACCCACGTGCGGTTCACGCCGATGGGGACTTCGTTCTCGCTTTTGCACGCCGTTGAACACGCATGACAACCAATGCACTTGCGGTTATCAATTAGGAAACCGTAATTCATTAAATCTCCTCACTCCATTGCTGTGCTATAACTTCTCGCACCCTCGCAGGATGATGAATCATCCTGCTGCTATGCAAAACGCGATCAATCGCGTTGGGGTCGGTTAGTCTGCTTCAGCAGACTTTTTGTATCAGCGTGGAAATTCATTTCCACGCCCAAGCGGCGGGCAGTTGCCCTATGCTAAAATAAATTTATGCCTCACGAAATGAAATGCTTACACTGTCAGGGCGAACTGCAACGCAGCAAAACTACTTACACTGTCAACCGCAGCACCCTCGCAGGATGATCTGGACTTACGCATATTGTGTTGCTAACGTCATTGCGAGTGTTCTTCACGAAGCAATCTCGGTCATGCCCTGAGATTCCTCGTCGCAAAGAACGCTCCTCGGAATGATGCTGACGGGTTTTGCGTAAGTCCAGATGATGAATCATCCTGCTGCTATGCAAAACGCGATCAATCGCGTTGGGGTCGGT
>CAKKQG010000075.1:0-95 GCA_919901875.1 Anaerolineales bacterium | reverse complement strand
TAAATTTATGCCTCACGAAATGAAATGCTTACACTGTCAGGGCGAACTGCAACGCGGCAAAACCACTTACACAATTAATCGTAACGGCTATCACC
>CAKKQG010000074.1 GCA_919901875.1 Anaerolineales bacterium | reverse complement strand
CACATCCAACGTCGCGCTCTCGCTTGCCTGCGTGTAATAGTCCAACTCGTCGGCGGCGATCACTTCGGCGATGCGCTCATCCCACTTCAACGCGCGCACCAAAAATTGTTTGCCTTCGTGCAAATACACCGCGCCCGCATGCACTTGAGTCGGGGCGCGAGTGGCATCCACTTCGCCGATGAGGATCGGTTTGGTGTTCGTCACATCTTGGATCACAATCACGTCATCCGATGCGGCGCGCAGCGAAACGCTCTCCGACGGATACGACGACCCGACCCACCTCACCGCGCCCGCCGACTCGTGCAACTCGCCCGCTTCTTTCAACGCTTCCAACAAATCTCCACGCAAAGCGTCCAATCTTCCAAACATCTCACCGTGTTCAAAAGGAAGTTCGAAGATCGCACAGCGAATATGATTCAACACAATCGCCAAATTATTTGGATCGATCAGCGCGTGTTCAATGGATGATTCAAAAAGATAGCGCGGGTGCAGGGCGATATATTGATCCAACGGCGCGGCGGAAGCCACCATGATCACCACCGATGATTCACCGCGCCGGCCGACTCGGCCTGCTTGCTGCCACACACTGGCGATGCTGCCCGGATACCCCGCAATGATCGCCACACTTAATTGACCAATATCCACGCCCAACTCCAGCGCGTTGGTGGCAACGACTCCACGCACCGAGCCATCGCGCAGCCCGCGCTCGATCTCACGCCGCTCGTTAGGCAAATAGCCGCCGCGATAGCCGCGCACATTTTTTTCACCGGCAACATCGCGGATATACATCAGCAAAAGTTCAACTGTTGATCGCGTGCGGGCGAAGATCACCGTTTGGATATTTTCGTTAACGAACTGCGCGGCGATCTCTTTGGTTTCGAGTGTGAACGATCTGCGTAGCCCCAACTTGGGATCGATCATCGGCGGGTTATAGAGGATGAAATGTTTTTCAGATCGCGGCGAGCCGTCATCGTCAATCAACGTCACGTCATCTTCGATCAACTTTTCAGCGAGCTCTTTCGGGTTGGCAATCGTGGCAGAGGCAAGAATAAACTGCGGCTCGCTTCCATAGAATTTGCAAATACGTTTGAGGCGGCGAATGACGTTGGCGAAGTGCGAACCAAACACGCCGCGATAGGTGTGCATTTCGTCAATGACCAC
This sequence comes from Anaerolineales bacterium, assembly GCA_919901875.1. Classification (GTDB taxonomy): domain Bacteria; phylum Chloroflexota; class Anaerolineae; order Anaerolineales; family VGOW01; genus VGOW01. The sequence continues at coordinate 1,107 of CAKKQG010000074.1, read as the reverse complement.
GTAACGCAACTCGGCGAAGAACTCGCCCCACTTCGTATGATGGGGAAGAATTCCTGTATGAAGCATGTCGGGATTAGTAATGAGTAATTGGGCTTCTTTACGAATGGCGGCGCGTTGAGGTTGAGGGGTGTCGCCGTCGTAAATACGTATAGAGATTGGAGATTGGAGATTGGAGATTAGATTATTAAGTTCGGCGGCTTGATCTTGGGCGAGGGCTTTGGTGGGGAAGAGATATAAAGCGCGAGAAGAAGGATTGGCGATTAGAGCCTGAAGAACAGGCAAGTTGTAGCAAAGTGTTTTGCCCGAGGCGGTGCCGGTGACAACGGCAACATGGTCGCCGTGGAGGGCGGCGGCAATCGCGGCGGTTTGATGAGTGAAGAGAGAATCAATGCCGCGCTGGCGAAGGGCGGCGATCAAGTTTTTATCAAGCCCATCAGGTATATCCGCGTAACGCGCCTCACGAGGTCGAATCGTTTCCCACGCGCAAACATTTGTCATGTATCGCGCATCGAAACGTAAACGCTCAAGGAGTGTTTGAGGAGAGGTCATAGACAAATGTCGTGAGGCAACAATTAGAAAATCTCAACAAAATCATAACAAAAAATGAGGATAATCAGTAGTATAGTTTGTTAGAGAAGAGACGTTAAGACGAACATGCCAAGCCGATCAAGCCCACGTAAATCTAACCCCACCATGAAAATACAGTCGGAGGTGTTGCTTCAGGCTGTGTTTCAGTCGAACCCTATCGCCATAGTGATCGCTACAGTAGAGGAAGGAGTGATTCTAGATGTCAATGATAGTTTTGTGCGCGCCATGGGCTTCACACGCAAGGACGTGATCGGGAAAACGACCAGCGAGTTGGGATTTTGGAAAACGAATGAGCAACGTCTGGCGTTTATAGATGCACTGAAGAGTCAGCGCATCGTGCAAGATATTCAGGTAATCTTGCCTGTCAAATCCGGTGAGGAACGAATTTTTAGCGACACGTCTGAAATCTTTGAGAGTGGCGGGAAAGAATTCGTCGTCACCATGCTGCACGACATCACCGAAAGCAAACGCATCTACGAGTCGGAGAAATGGCGGCGAGAAGCTGCCGAAGCGATGCAG
>CAKKQG010000073.1 GCA_919901875.1 Anaerolineales bacterium | reverse complement strand
GTTAACGCCAATTTTTATTTCTTTGAACTGAATAAACATCTGCCGCGCTGGGCGTCACTCGATCATCCCATCGTCAAACGCGAGTTGAGTGTGTGGCGGCATCTTTCGCCGCGTTGGGAAAGTATGTGGAACAACATCTGGTTTCTATTTTTGTTCCTGCCCATGTTCGGCTCCATCCTCTGCGGACTTGCCACGTTGATCGGCGCGTTTTTTTATAGCCCGCGCGCCGTAGTTCCATTCTTGGCAGCGCTGTGGCTGCTGCAATTTTTGCCGAGTTGGGGGATCAAGGTATTCGCTTCACTGGGAGCATCATTGAGCATCACCCGTGAGCGCGAGACATCGAACTGGATATTGATGCGCATCACGCCGCTCTCTATCACTCACATCATCGGGGCGAAGATCGCCGGGTTGATTCACTGGATGAGTGAGCCGTTGATCATCCTCTTGATTATGCGCGTGATTGCCGCGATTGCTACCTCGGTGATGGTAGTCTCGCTCACCCAAACACCGGCTGTCTCCACCAGCAGCTTTGGCATCGCCTTCCGTTTTCAACCCTCGATATGGATCGGCGGCGCGGCACTCTCCATTTTAATTTTCACATTTTCATTGATCGAGATCGCCTCTAGCCTGCTCTACAACTGTGGCGTCGGGTTGATGGCATCGTCACTGGCACGCAACAGCACAACCGCCATCGTTATCAACTTCACCCTGCAATTAATTTTGTGGTTGTTTATATTTCTTCCCCTACAGCGTTTCATTGCGCCGTTGATCACCGAACTACTCACGACGTTTTATCAAGGACAGGTGATTGACGTGATCGCCCCGATCCTGATGAGCTTGATGATCCCAATAGCGGCCGAAGTGTGGCTGGCGTTCACTGCGTTTCGCATCGCGCTGCGGCGCGCGCAGAATTTAATTGAATGACTAGGTTTACGCAGTTCACAGAAATTTTTATCACGAATCCCACTACGCTATGCTTCGGGGACTGTGTGTCACGAATATTCCGAATTTGACGAATAAAACAAAAGGGAAATTCGTGTTATTCGTTTATTCGAGTCATTCGTGATTAAGACGCGTAAGTCCAGAATGCTTCCCTCATGGGCTTCTAACGATCACCCCATCGTGCAGCGTGAGACCGCGCTGTGGAAAAAACGATCTCGGCAATGGAGTTGGGTCTGGATCATTTTCTTGTTGCTGCCACTGATGTGTTCCGGCTTATGCGGCTTGAGCATGACGCCCATATTGATCGAAGCGAACTCAGCCGGAGAGTGGCTGTTTTCAATCGGGGCGATCCTCAGTGTGACGTTGTGGATGCTGCACGGGTTTTTGATGTTCGGAATTTGGTTGTTGTCGTCCATTGGCACGTCCACCGTCATCGCCCGTGAACGCGAGACGCAAAATTGGTCACTGTTGCGAATCACAACGCTGAACATTCCGGAGATCGTTCATGCCAAAGTGATCGGCGTGTTGCGTTGGTTAAGTTTGCCGTTGGCGCTCGCCGTCGTCTTGCGGATAGCGATGTCCGGTTTATTATTTATTGTCGCCATCCTCATTATCTTTTCCGCCACCGTCGGTGTAGGAGCAACGGCGCCACAACTGCAAGCCGTCCTTGTTGTGGCAAGTCTCGCGGCGTGTGTGATCATCGCTATCTATTTCATTATCGAACTAGCGGCGGCGATGTTGTATAACTGCTCTATCGGGTTGCTGTCATCGGTTTTAGCCCGCACCAGCGCCAATGCCATTGCCATTATGTTTGTGCTGCATTTCGGGATCAGTTTCTTTCTCATCGCGCCGATTCAACAAGTGGTGATTCTGGCGGTGAGTGTGTTTAGCCTGCGGTGGGTGTCAGAGGCAAATCCCGTCACGCAGATGATTACGCCATTTATCACCATAGGCTCAAGCATTATCATTAATCTGGCGATACAGATCGGCATCGGAGTAATCGCTTATGCTTTAGCGGTGCATCAAGCGAAGAGAATCGATGAATAAAGTGATGGGCTTATGCACTTTAATCACGAATGACTCGAATAAACGAATTTAACGAATGGACAATAAAAAAAATTCGTGATATTCGCTCATTCGTGATATTCGTGATGAAATCATTCTTTCATTGTTCATTGTTCATTTCCCCATGAATCTTTTCTCTATCCCTTCCCCCGATCATCACGACGACGATCATCCCGAAAATGCCAAACGTATCCCGGCAATCCTCAACGCGATTACGAATGACGCTACCCTCCAATCTCTAACCTCTAATCTCCAATCTTCGCCCGCCTCCGATGATCAAATCGCCCTGATCCATGATCCGGCTTACATTCACAGCTTGCGCGATGTGATGAAACGCGCCCCGGCTTACATTGATCACGCGCCGACCTACGTCACGCCACAGTCATTCGATTGTGCCGCCGCCGCCGCAGGCGCAGCTATCGCCGCAACCAGCACATCAATCTCCAATCCCCAATCTCCAATCTCTTTCGCCCTCATCCGCCC
>CAKKQG010000072.1 GCA_919901875.1 Anaerolineales bacterium | reverse complement strand
TTGGGAAAATTCAAGAGATGATGGATCTGGTGACGGCAGCGACGTTCCAACTTTTGATAGCCGAGGGCGTGATTGCCGTCGTGCCGGGCAAGCTGGATAAAGAGGGCAAGGACGATCCGAAGGGCTACGTCTTCTTAACCGATCAGCGAATCTTGTTTGAGCAGAACGAAGAAGTGGCGACGAAGAAAGTGCTGTTCGTGGCTACCGAGAAACAGAAAGTGCAAAAATTATTGGTGGACATGCCACTTTCTCAATTAGAAAAAGTGACGGCGAGCAAGAAAGGCATGATGGGCAACGAAGATCATCTCGATCTCATGTTCGAGTCGGGCGCGGCAGTTCGCATGGCGCACTTCCACATCAACGGGCAAGATTGCAATGCCTGGCAGACGATGATCAATCGCGCCAAGACAAAAGATTACGACAAAGAGCGCGCGGTGAAAGTAGATACCGGCGTGACCGAGAAGATGTCTGCCGCTCCAACGAAATGCTCTAACTGTGGCGCGAACTTCACTAAACCCATAATGCGCGGGCAAACTGAGATGAAGTGTGAGTATTGTGGGGCGATGACGAGGTGGTAGTTTGTAATTGGCAGCTGGAGATTGGGAAGGGTTAAGAGGAATGCAACGCGCTTTAATTTCATTCTCACCTTATTGGTTTGTTGGAACGATCCTCGCCGCATTGCTCGCGTTGGGTTTTATTGTTGCTGTGCCCCGTGTTGTTGTCATGCCAGCGTCGTCAAACTCAACGCATCTTCTGGCGAAAGGCACAGAGGGACTTCTCAAGCAAACGGCGGCGCATCTTTCTAAGATGAACAAAGGGGCGAGCGTGGGCGGTTTTCCCGGTTTCGAACCGCCCGAGGATGATAAGAAGTATCGCAGTAAAGTTAATGACGGCAACTTCAACGCGCAAGATGTCAACGATTGGGTGAAGGAGATCAACAATTTCTTGCGGCAGATTGTTCAGAAGAACCCGGGAATGACGCTGGAAGAGATTTTGCAAAAGCAGGGGTTGACGGCTGAGCAGATCGCCAATTTTTCGGATACACTTCGCAATGTTGAAGTGATGGCGCGTAGTATGAAGCACTACGGCGTGGCGCCTGAAACGGCAGAAACCTTAACCGCGTTGATGGAAACTTTGGGAGCAGTTCCATGGCCATAATAAACCACATTCGCAAACTTAATCGTGAAGATGATGGTGTGTCGTTGCGAATCAATTTAGAGGACTGGGCAACCGATGTGCCGTTGCCGCCTCACACGTCGTTGCTGGGCTTTGGTGAAAATTATGAATTGCTTATCTATCCCGAATGGCGATTTGTCTTTCGCCCCAACGAAACATATGATGTGCTGACGGGGATGTTCAAAGTGCCGATGCCCTTTGCCGATGCTGTGGCTTGGTCTCAATCTCAATTAAAAAAAACGGGGTGGGTCGAAATGCCGGAGAGTACTTTTATTCAGGCAGAATGGGCGACGCTTAAGTTTGAATTTCCGCATTTGGCGACTCGTGTAACGATGAGTTTTCGTTGGCGTAGTGAGCCGCTCAACGACACGCAAATTACAATTTGGCGTGTGACGAAACATCTTGCCTCTGACGAACCCATCTCCGACTCGCAACTTTCTTTCCCCATTCAAGAGGAAGCGGTGAAGTAGATAATGTTTGCGTCATAGTTTAACTGCGGCGCAATAAATTGCTGAGGCGCAAAGGCTTAATATCGAAAGAGCGCAGACCTCACAGATCGTTAAGATCTGTGAGGTCTTTCGTCTGCTTGACACGCTTTCTTTTCGTGTGCTATTCTCTGCCCGCCTCGCTCGGGGATAAACGCCCATGTCAGATCGAAAATTTTGGATCGCTTTCAATCGCGTGAAGGGCATCGGACCCGCGAAGTTGCGCGCCTTGCTCGATCACTTCGGTGATCTTGAATCGGCGTGGCGCGCGCCGCGAATCGATCTGCACGAAGCCGGTCTCGATAAGCGCGCGATTGAATCACTTGAAGCGGCGCGCAAGGGGATGAACCTTGAACAACTTGAAGATGACGTCGCTCGCGCCAACGCCCGCATGATCTGTTGGGATGATGACGATTACCCGAAACGATTGCGCGAGATTGATAACGCGCCGCCCGTTTTATATGTGCGCGGGAATTTAGTTGAGAAAGATGATTGGGCGGTTGCCATCGTCGGCACGCGGCGCGCAACGTCTTACGGAAAAGAAGTGACTCGTGAATTGGCGACTGCGCTCGCCGCCTCCGGTGTGACGATTGTGAGCGGGCTGGCGCGCGGGATTGATGCCGCCGCGCATGTGGCGGCGTTGGAGGCAGGGGGGCGGACTCTGGCAGTGTTGGGATCAGGGCTCGACATCATCTACCCTGCCGAACATCAAACACTCGCCGAGAAGATAATCGATCACGGGGCGTTGATCAGCGATTACCCGCTGGGGACGCCGCCAGACGCCAACAATTTTCCGCCGCGCAACCGAATCATCAGCGGGCTTTCTTTGGGCGCGGTTATCGTCGAAGCCGGTGAAGAGTCGGGAGCGTTGATCACTGCCGACTTTGCGGTGGAGCAAGGACGTGAAGTGTTCGCCGTGCCGGGCAGCGTGTTCAATCGAAATAGTCTTGGACCGAATCGTTTGATTCAAAATGGCGCGAAGCTGATCACCAGCGCCGAAGATGTTCTTGAAGAATTAAATTTGCGAATGGCGTCGCATCACGCCGAAGCGCGCGAGCAGCTCTCGCTTTTGGATTCGGCGGATGACGCCGAGCGCAAAATACTTTCACAACTTTCTGCCGAGCCGCTTCACGCCGACGAATTAAGTGTGGCGATGAGTCTGCCTATTGCAACCATCTCCAGCATGTTGGCGATGATGGAACTTAAAGGGATGGTGCGGCAAGTGGGCGGCATGACGTACGTGGCGGCGAGAGAAGTGAGAGCGGAATATAAAATTGAGTAAAACAAAAAAACTCCAAACTTCAAACTTCAAATATCAAAGTTTGGTTTTTTGGACGCTTCGCGTGGAGTTTGATTTTTGAATTATGTTGCCTTTATACGCAATCATCATGGCAGGCGGGTCGGGGACGCGGTTGTGGCCCCTCTCGCGGCAGTCTCGCCCCAAACAATCGTTGAAGCTGATCGGTGAGCGCACCATGTTTCAATTGGCGGTAGATCGTTTGCTGCCGATCTTGCCTGCGGAACGAATCATTGTCGTCACGACGGAAG
>CAKKQG010000071.1 GCA_919901875.1 Anaerolineales bacterium | reverse complement strand
CCGATGCGACGCCGCAGTCAGCGCGTCGCTTTTTGCTGAAAGGAACTTGTGTAATTCATGATTGATGTAAACAGTCTTCGTAAAAGTGTGACGTTTGAACTCGACGGACAAATTTTTAAAGTCCTCGACTACTCGCACAACAAACCGGGTCGCGGCAACGCCACCATCCGCATCAAAATTCGCAACCTGCGAAACGGCAACACCTTAGAAAAAACTTTTCAATCGGGTGACCGCGTGCAAGACATTCGCTTGGATCATCATCAGGCGCAATTCTTGTATCACGACGAAACGTTCTATCACTTTATGGACACCGAGACTTACGAGCAAACCGCATTGACCAAAGCCGCACTCGGCGAGTCGGCGGAATTTCTCAAAGACGGCATGGAAGTGAAACTGACGTTTTACAATACCGAACCGATTGACATTGAACTCCCTTCAACCGTTGATCTCGAAGTGGTCGAAGCGGAAGTCGCCGTGCGCGGCGACACCGCCAACAGCGTGACGAAGATAGTTACCACAGAAACGGGCTTGCGGGTGCAAGCGCCGCAGTTCGTCAAGGTCGGCGACACGATTCGCATCAGCACGATCACGGGCGAATACCAGACGAGAGCGTAGACTTAAAGGATGAATTATGAAGGATGAATTATGAAACCGTTCATCCTTCATAATTCTTAATTCATCCTTTCCTATGAAGACTCCTCACGGCACCGAGTGCAAATTCTATTACGCCGATTTCAATCGCGGGCGCAACACACAAGAATGTCGTTTACTGAATGACAAACGATGGAGCCCCGCGTTATGTAAGTCGTGTCCTGCGCCGCGCGTTCAACTTGCTAATGCCTGTCAGTACATGATCCTCAACGGGCGCATTGATAACGGCTTTCTTGGCTTGAATCGTAAAGTCGTGATCAGTGCCTCATGTAGTAAATCGAATCAGATCGTCAAAGAACCTGCCATCGGTTGCGGGCAGTGTCACGAATCAAAATTGGATTTCACCTTGTAGGGGCGAGGCTTGCCCTCGCCCTATAGCCATTAGCCATGCCCATCACCACCCTGCTCTTCGATCTCGATGGCACGCTACTCGACAACGAGATTGATAAATTCATCCCCGTCTATTTAAAATTATTTGCCTCTCACGTCGCGCCACATCTGCCGCCGCAAAAGTTTGTCGCCGAATTGCTAACTGGCACGCAACAGATGATGACGAACAATGATTTTCGTCTTACGCTCGAAGAAAAATTTAGCGCGCGTTTTTATCCGGCGATGGGCGTGACGAAAGAGAAGATCGATCCGGCCCTCAACGAGTTCTACGAAAAACGATTCGGCGAGCTGCGCGGTGAGACAAAGGTGATACCGTCGGCGCGTGCGGCTGTGGAGTGGACGACCCAAAACGGACTCAAGGTCGGCATCGCTACGAATGCTCTCTTTCCACGAAGCGCGATCTTGCAACGACTCGATTGGGCAGACGTGAGCGCAGACAAATTTAATTATGGAGTGATCACTACGTTCGAGTTTATGCACTTCGCCAAACCGAGCCCCGAATACTATGCCGAGACTCTGGCTTGGCTAGGCGCCCGACCCGAAGAGACGTTGATGATCGGCAATGAATGGAAGAACGACATCGCGCCCGCGCATCAAGTGGGCATCAACACATTTTGGGTTGCCCCACGAACCACGCGCCCACCTGCCGAGACGGCATCACCTGTGGGTCAAGGTAATTTAGCGGAGTTCGTTGAATGGGCAAACAACGATTGCTTAAACGTCATCAAGCCCCTGCCCATTTCATCGCGCGCGGTGCGGGCGCAGTTGGCGGCGATCCCTGCCGTGATGATCGAGATCACCAAACATGCTGATTGGCGGAAACATCCGCAAGATGAATGGTCGTTGACCGAGATCGCGTGCCACTTGCGCGATGTGGAGATCGAAATTAATCAACCGCGTTTGCGAAAAATTTTGGATGAGGCGAATCCATTCATCGCCGCAATTGATAGTGATGAATGGGCGTTGCCGCGCGCGTATACTATCCAAGACGGGGATGCCGTCTTTGCCGCGTTTGTCGAAGCGCGCAGGGAGACGCTGACTCTGCTCGATGGACTCCCGGAGGAGGATTGGAAACGCCCGGCGCGGCATGGTGTATTTGGTCCGACCACGTTGCAAGAACTGGTGTCGTTCACGGTTGAGCATGATCGGACGCATTTGAGGCAGATGAGGGAATTGCTGGAGATTGGAGTTTAATCTCTAGTATAATTTGTCCGCATGGTAAAGAGGAGAAACAGATACACAAAGGACATGCTTGAAGAAGCCGCACGAAGCAGTTATTCAATTGCCGATGTCATGCGGAAGTTAAATGTGCAACCAGCAGGTGGAACTCATGCACATATCAAAAGACGACTGTCCCAATTTGGGATAGACACATCGCATTTCACAGGTCAACGCTGGAATGTGGGTGCGAGAAAGAGGGACGGGCATAATAAACGCGCGGCAGCTGAAATTTTGAAATTGCGCGACGAAAATTCAAGAATTGAACCGGCTCGACATTTACGTAGAGCATTGTTGGAAATCGGAAGAGTATATAAGTGCGAATGGTGTAGTGTTGGCGGAACATGGAACGATCTCCCTTTTACTTTAGAGATCGATCACATAAACGGACAGAGATTCGATAACCGTGCTGAAAATCTTCGTTTCCTCTGCCCCAATTGTCATTCGCAAACATCGAACTACAATCGTCCAAAGACTTAATTTGGGGAAGTGGTGGAATGGCAGACACGCATGGCTTAGGACCATGTGCCGCAAGGTGTGAGGGTTCAAGTCCCTCCTTCCCCACCTTGACAGTGAATCGCGTGCAACTTATAATGCCGCGCGTGCCTGCGAAAAGCGGGCATTTTATATGCCATATCATTGTAGAGACGTTGAATGAAACGTCGCTGCCAAAGAAGGAATTTGTTATGCCTCCACATCCAAAACGAAAATTCTCCAAAGGTCGCCGCAACCGCCGCCGCGCACACGATGCGTTGAGCGCGCCGCAACTCGTGGCTTGCTCCAACTGCGGTGAGATGCACAAACCGCACATCGTCTGCCCCAGTTGTGGTCATTACAACGGGCGCGAAGTTGTGGCACAGGAACAAGAGAAGAAGAAATAATCTTATCGAGTCCCAAATTAGACCGTGATCATCTCACGGTCTTTTTTTATCAAAATCATTTTTCATCACGACTATCACGAATGAACGAATCACGCGACTATCTTTCTTTTCATTCGAGCTATTCGCCTATTCGAGTCACGCAGTCCCCGAAGCGTAGCGAAGTGGGATTCGTGATTAAAAAAATATGACCACCGCATTCCTCTTCCCCGGACAAGGTTCGCAATTTGTTGGCATGGGTAAAGATATTGCCAACGCCTCACCTGCCGCGAAAAAAGTTTACGAACAAGCCAACACCATTCTCAACGCAAATTTGTCGGCGTTGTGTTGGGATGGACCCGAAGCGGAACTCAACGACACTTACAACACGCAACCCGCGCTTTATGTCTGTTCAATGGCAACGCTCGCCGCGATTCGTGAAAAGAAAAATGTGAATCCAACTTTTGTTGCCGGTCATTCACTCGGCGAAGTGACGGCGCTTGCCGCGGCGGGCGCGTTGTCGTTTGAAGATGGTTTGAAGTTGGTGCGCGAGCGTGGTCGCCTGATGAAACGCGCTGGTGAGCTTTCGCCCGGCGGCATGGCGGCGATCTTAAACGTGGAAGCCAACGTGCTAACCGAAGTCTGCGCCGAAGCCTCAAGCGTTACGGGCAAAGTTGTGCAAGTGGCAAATGATAATTGCCCGGGACAAATTGTGATCTCTGGCGACAATATGGCGCTGGAGAAAGCGATGGAGTTGGCGAAAGCCAAAGGCGCGAAGCGCGCCTTGAAGTTGCCTGTTTCGATTGCCGCGCACTCGCCGTTGATGAATGTTGTCGTGGAGGACTACGAAAAATTCGTTAACAGCCTCCACTATGTGACGCCGACGATTCCGGTGATAGCCAATGCCTCTGCCCAACCATTAACCGATATTGAGTCGATCAAGAAAGAGTTGGTCAGCCAACTGACGACTCAAGTGCGTTGGACGGATTCGATTCGTTATCTCGCCTCACACGGTGTGACAAAGTTTTACGAGATCGGATCGAAGGATGTGTTAACCGGCTTGCTCAAACGCATCGCGCCTGAAGCTCAAGGTGTTGCCGTCGGCACACCTGAAGCGGTTGAGGCGATTCCAGCGTAAGGGCGATGCATGCATCGCCCCTACCTTTTGTATCTCGCGCGATCTTCACTCGGCTCGCTCCTCATCGGTTGGGTCTTTGCTCACGCGAGTTTTATTCTTCCCCTCAAACGTATACGCGAGACAAAAACCATCATCGCCTTTCACCATCCCAAACCAAGTTACGCCACGCACATCATTCTCATTCCGAAAAAAGCAATAAGGGGGATCCACGCCGTCACTCGGGCTGACGGCGACACCTTGATCGAGATCGTGCAAACGGCGAATCAAATTGCGCGGGAATTGAATCTATCCAACTACAAATTGATCGTCAACGCCGGAGCGTATCAAGATGTAATGCAATTACACTTTCATCTCATTACGGATTCAACCGTTGTATAATCACCGCGTAGTTTTTACACAGGAGACTTTTGATGACTCTTCAAGGCAAAGTGGCATTGGTAACGGGCGCATCACGCGGCATCGGCAAGGCGATTGCGATTGAACTCGGCAAGCGCGGGGCGAAGGTGGCGGTGAATTATGCCAAGAGCGCGGAGGGCGCGAATGAAGCGGTGACGGCGATCCAAGCGGCAGGGAGCGAGGCGACGGCACTTCAAGCGGATGTCTCCGACTTTAAGGCGGCGACAGATTTGATCAAAGCGACGATTGAGAAATTCGGGCGGCTCGATATTTTAGTCAACAATGCCGGCACCACACGCGATATGTTGATCATGATGATGCCCGAAGATGATTGGGATTTTGTGATCAAGACGAATCTCAAGAGCGCGTATAACTGCTCGAAAGTTGCTCTGAAGACAATGATCCGCCAACGCTCTGGACGCATTATCAACATTTCATCTGTGTCGGGCGTGATGGGCAATGGCGGACAAACAAATTACTCTGCTTCGAAAGCGGGCTTGATCGGATTCACGAAAGCCTTAGCGCGCGAAGTTGCTTCACGCAGTATCACGGTGAATGCAATTGCCCCCGGCTTTGTGCCAACGGATTTGACATCAGGCATTCCCGAAAATATGAAAGAAGAATCGAAGAAGTTAATCCCGCTTGGACGCTGGGGCAACGCCGAAGAGGTTGCATATGCCGTCGCCTTCTTCGCTTCGGATGAAGCGGCGTACATCACCGGTCAAACGCTGAATGTGGATGGCGGAATGGCGATGAGTTAACCAGTTATCAGTCGTCAGTTATCAGTGGTCAAACTGATCACTGATAACTGCTCACTGATTACTACAAAGTATGGAATATTCTGAAACAGCCAACATAGGGAAAATCGTGATCGCCCCCGAGGTGTTGATCACGATTGCCAAACTTTCTACGCTCTCGGTGCCGGGCGTGGCGCGCATGGCGCAAGTGTCCGGCGGCATGGATCGTTACTTCAAACGCGGCGCGTCGGACGGTGTGCGGATCGAAATGCAGGGCGATCACTCGCTGAGCGCCGATCTCTATATCGTGATTCGCGGCGACGCCAACGTGCGCCTGGTCAGCGAACAAGTGCAAGCAGAAGTTGCCCGCGCCATGTTAGAGATGGTGGGCATGGACGCGCAGACGGTGAATGTGCATATTGAAGAGATTGAGTATGGAGAGAACTAGAGAATAGAGATTGGAGATTGGAGATTACACTCAATCTCCAATTACTAATCTCCAATCTCCAACGTAATGAAGGCACGCCGCAAAGCTCGCGGTCTAGCACTGCAAGCACTTTACGAACTTGATTGCACCACCCATCCTCTTGAGCAAGTGATCCGCGCTCGATTGGACGACGCCACATTGAGTGATGATGGCGAAACGTTTGTGTTCGCCTTGGTCAACGGCGTCATCGCTCACAGCGCAGAACTCGACACCCTGATTCAAAAATACGCTCCCGAATGGCCTCTCGACCAAATGGCAATCGTTGATAAAACTGTGCTGCGGATCGCCATCTGGGAATTCGCCATCAGCCGCACCACGCCGATGAAGGTCGCCATCAACGAAGCGGTTGAGCTTGCTAAAATTTATGGCAGTGAGGCTGCGGCGCGATTCGTCAACGGCGTTCTGGGGACACTCGTCTCTAAAGAACACGAGATCATGCGCGAGATAGCGACGAAGCCCTAAGGACACCTTATGGAATTTTTTGGAATAGGCGCTTGGGAAATTTTATTGATCGGACTGATCGCTTTGACGATCTTTGGTCCGAAGCAGTTGATTCTCTTGGCGCGCAAAGCGGGTGAACTCACCCGCAAATTTCAATTGATGTGGCTTGAGAACATGAAAGTTCTCGAAGATGAAGTGCGAGCGATTGAGAACGAAGTGACCGACGTGAAGAAAGAATTTGAAAACGTTGGCGCGGAATTACAGACCGAGACGAATCAGATCGGAGCGCAGATGCAGGAGAACGCAGCGCAGATCAATCAGACTGTTGCCGAGAACACGGCGATCGCAAGTGACGCCGCCACCGCGCCAGAGGTTGATCAACCTGCCTCACCCGAATCGCCCGCAACACCTATTGCCTCTGCGCCCGCACCCGCTGACGGCGACATCGCGCAAAATTCTCCAACGCCCGCGCATTACCCGGCGTGGACAGAATCTCCTAAACAATAAACCATGTCCTCTTCGTTAAAAGAATTAGGCGGCTCACTGCTCGAACATATCACCGAACTGGTCATTCGCATTCGTTACTCGGCGATTGCCTTAGCCCTTGGGTGTGCCGTTGGGATCGCTATCGCTCAGCCAACATTAGCATTTTTGATCGCGCCGTATGGCGGCAAGCTGCAAGTGCTGGGACCCACCGAAGGCATTTCGATCTACGTGCGCGTGGCGTTGACAGTTGGCACAGCGATTGCTTCACCATTTGTTCTTTTTCATCTCATCGCCTTCATCTCGCCCGGACTTCTGCCACACGAAAAGCGCGCGGTGTATTTGATTGTGCCGGGAGCGATCATTATGTTCGTCATCGGCGCAGCGTTTGCCTGGTTCATCATGATCCCGTCGGCGATCCAATTTTTGGCGAGCTTCTATTCCGACGTGTTTCAAGTGCAATGGACGGCAGAGAAGTATGTGCCATTTGTCTTGTCGCTCACGTTGTGGGTCGGCGTATCGTTTGAGATGCCGCTGGTGTTCATGTTTCTGGGTTGGCTCGGCGTAGTGAATCCAAAAATGCTGTTAAAGGGATGGCGCTTCGCCATTGTGGGTTGCGCCGTCATCGCGGCGATCATCACGCCTACAGTGGATCCATTTAATATGGCGTTGGTGATGGGCCCACTGATGGGGTTGTATCTTCTGAGCATTATTTTAGTTTGGCTCGTGCACGGCAAGGGACGAAAATAATTTTTTTACTAGGGCTATTGCAAGAAAAATCCGAAACCCGTTTTCTCAGAGAAAACGGGTTTCTTTTTTAGCGTATAATCTTCGCAGCATCCTCCGATGGAGATTCGCTATGGCAACTAAAACTCCAACCAAACGCAAGCGCAAAGTGATTCGCACCGAGCATCCGCACATTGTTCGTATCCCCGGCGTGCGCGGCGGCGAACCGGTCATTGAAGGATCGGGGATCAGCGTTTGGATCATCGCCAGTTTTCACAAAATGGGGGACACGGTAGAGACTATTTCACGCATGTATTCGCACTTGCC
>CAKKQG010000070.1 GCA_919901875.1 Anaerolineales bacterium | reverse complement strand
TGTTCAATCGCTCCGCCAAAAATAACACGGTGCCAATTTCATTGGTGGCGATGTAATCCTGTTCACCTAAACAATCAATCACGTCTGTTGTGGATTTGAACATTTTTATTCTTTCACTAAACAACCTCTGCTTGCTTCAAATCCGCGATGATGGGCAACGAAAACAATTCCCTTCGCAAGAGTCGCGTTGTAAAGAACAGCACTTCAAGGTTTTCGATCTTGCCTGTTTTAGGATTCAATCGAGCGACAATATCATCGCCCAACTCTTCCGACTCTTGATCGGCGTAAGGAACAACGGTGTTAATATAAAGGATGTCGGCAATGCGGTCGTATCTAAAGATTAAGTTTTGTTCCATATAACTTCTCCATTCGACAATCGGCGAGAAATATAAGATGTGATGATCCAGTGTCGAGTGCCTTCAGTTGCAACGTCACTTACAACAACGGTCACAATATATTTTCCGTCCCTGACTTCATCAAACCAGCGGCAAAACATTTTAGCCGCGTCCATTCGATCACTCTTACGAATCTCGTCGGGCTCGGCAAGCGTCTTCTCTATTTGAGGCAAATACTCCGGCAACAAATCTGGATGAGTCTCTGTAATATGTTTTTCGCGTTCATCTGTTAATTCGACTTCGCCTTCTAAATAGGGGCAGGAGAAGGTTCGCATTATTTTTTACCCCTCACTTTTTCTCTCAACCTATCAATTGGGTATCGCTCACCCGACTCTTCATCTAAATAATACCAACTTTGCCAGCCGTTGCACGGCGCATTTTGAATCTCGCTCCCGATGGTGTGGATCGACCCAACTATCTTCCCATATTTGATCTTACCGCCCTCAACGATGATCGCAGTAACGCCGCCATCTGCCCCAAAATACAAATTCTGCCCGACCTTCAACAAATCGTGATCCAACAATATTTTGAAAGGGATTCGTGGTCGGGCGCGTTTATTCTCTGGTAAAAACTCATCTTCAGTGAACATCGCTTCGGAAACATCGTCAATACGCTTTTTGGCTAGCTTGATGTATGTCTTATCACGTTCGATGCCGATCCAATGCCGCCCCAAGCGTTTTGCCACCGCGCCCGTCGTGCCAGTGCCGAAAAATGGATCCAATACCACATCGCCACGATGAGATGAGGCGAGAATAACTCTCTCTAACAACGCTTCGGGTTTTTGTGTGGTGTGCGCCTTATCGCCATTGGGCAACTTGATGCGTTCTTTGCCAGTGCAGAGCGGAATCTTCCAATCGCTCCGCATCTGCAAGCCGTTGTTGAGCGACTTCATCGTTTGATAATTGAACGTGTACTTCGCGCCCTTCTTCTTCTGCGCCCACAATAACGTTTCGTGGGCATTGGTAAACCGCACGCCCCTGAAGTTAGGCATGGGATTCGAATTGTGAGTAAGTAGCCCGTTTGCTAACGCAAAGACATGGTTTCCATCAACTGATAAATCATAGAAAGTTCGCAAAGTGGTTTTGCGAATCGCTTTAACCCGAACTAATCGCAAATCGCCCGCAACGACTTGCTCGGCTAATGGGGTCATCACACCCACAGGGCTTTTACGAGTAATAAGTTTGTAATCGGTTCTGAAACGCAATAAGGAATGTTGTTGATCTTGAGGAAACGAACGTCGATTCGGAAGCCCCAGATCGTTTAGAGTTATATAACTCCAACGATCATCCTCATTTGAACGAATTTCACCGCGTATTGTTTCGGCAACACCGCGTTGGTAAGGCACATAAGCATCGGAGAAACGCAAACGATACCCTAATAATTTGCAAACAACTCCAAGATCAGTAATCAACCCATAGTTTCGAGTCAAACCTAATCGCCAACGTTGCGTTGATTTCTCCCAATGACCATCGCCTTTAAGGTAACCGATTAACACGCCGCGCAGAAAATCCTTGCCGTAAAAAAATGCGTCGCGCGATAACCGTTTCACTTTTGCCCCGTTGCCTTTAACAAACCGTTTGACAAGAGCAACCATAAAGTTATTCGGGAATGCTAAATGCAAACTTTGACGATAGATATGGATGCGCCCAACGATGCCAAATTTCTGTTTGATCATCTCGATCAGCGCTTCGGCAACAGGTCGTTCATCTGCCGCCATCGCAAGTTGAAGTCCTTTTTCTTCTCTAAAAGATCCTTCGGCTAAATACCACCCAATAAACTCTCCAAAGGCTTCATCTATTCCTTCACTAGAAATAATCTCGGGTAAATCAAATTTACCTAATTGCAAAAGAGTATCATCAGTCGTAATGTCCCGCGCAGGGATCATCTCAATTTGCCCCTGACGTGCAACAGGGAAACGATGCTCAGGTGTGCATTCAACGGAAGTGCCATCTTCTAATTCAAAACGAATCCCGCGAGATTTTTCTATCTTTTGCCAACCCGTTAAACTCACCCAAGTTAATTTGCCTTTCTCGTCATAGGAAGGCAGCTCAATAGAATTTGAGGCAAGATCAATCCGAACTAAATCTTTTAGGGTAGATACAATTGGTTGGCCATTGATCAATGCAAACAGTTCTGTATCGCCTGCCAAACATTTTGTCCACACGACGTCGTTTAGTATCCAATACTCCAAATCCATCAAGATCGATCCGACCCGATAGATGTTGTGATATGAACCGATCACCCAAAGGGTGCCTGTGTCTTTCAAAACACGCCGACAAGAGTTGAGCCACGACCAAGTGAACACATCGTACTCAGAAAAACTTTTGAACTTGTCCCACTTGTCGTCCACCGCACCCACTTTCGTCATGTTGGGTCGCCACAGTTCTTGCTTGAGCTGCAAGTTGTACGGCGGATCGGCGAAGATCAAGTCCACCGATTTCTCGGGCAATGAGTCGAGAAGTTCGATGCTATCACCGAGCAGGATTTGATCGAGAGGGAGGGAATTCATATCAAGTCATAAACCCGAAGGGTCTTATCCGCTCCGCTTCGCTACGGGACGCTTCGCGAGACCCTTCGGGTTTTGTGCGTCATTTCAACACATACCTCGCCGCCGCCTGCGCCATGAGCGCCGCGCCTTGCGCCAACGCCCGCTCGTCGAAATCGAATCGCGGGTGATGATGAGGGAAGTTCAGACCTTTCTCGGCGTTAGCAGAACCGATGAAGAAATAACAACCCGGCACTGTCTGCATCATGTACGCCATATCTTCAGAACCCATCGTGCGTTCACTATCTGATATGGTGGTGACATCCGGCATCGCCTTCGCCAACTCACGAACTTCGGCGCTCATCGCCGCATCGTTCAACACTGCCGCCGTCGTGGTGTGATATTCGATCTTCGCTTCGCACTCCATCACTTTCGCTAAGCCGATCACGATCTCTTCAAAGCGTTTCATCACGCGATCCCGAACATCGGGTGTAAACGTCCGCACCGTGCCAAGCATCACCACCGAATCGGGGATGACGTTAAAAGCCTCACCGCCTTTGACCGATGTCATGGAAAGCACCGCGCTATCGAGAGCGTTGATATTGCGCGAGACAACCGTTTGCAGCGCGGTGATGATCTGCGCTGAAGCGATAATCGGATCGTGAGCAAGATAGGGAGCCGCGCCATGACCGCCTTTACCTTGCAGAGTGATCGTAAATTTATCGGCGGCAGCCATGCAGGGTCCGTTGGTGGCGGAAACCCATCCGAATGGTTTGTCATTCCACAAATGCAGCGCCAACGAGCGATCCACTTTGGGTGAATTCATCACATCATCTTTCACCATTGCCAACGCCCCGCCCAATCCTTCTTCGGCCGGTTGAAAAACAAATTTGATCGTGCCGGCGATCTCTTTGCGAAGCGGCATTAACATCTTCGCCACTGCCAGACCAATCGTGGTGTGACCATCGTGACCACAAGCGTGCATCACGCCAGAGTTTTCCGAAATGTAATCAGTTTGATTTGCTTCGACGATCGGCAAGGCATCCATATCGAAACGAAGCAGGATCGTCGGACCCGGCTTGTCGCCTTCGAGCAACCCGACGACTCCGGTCTTGCCGACTCCGGTTCGCACCTCAAGCCCCAGCCGATTCAATTCCTTCGCCACAATGCCGCTGGTGCGAATCTCTTGAAAGCCGAGTTCGGGGTGTTTATGAAAATCGCGGCGGCGGGCGATCATTTCTTGTTCGAGTTCTTTTGCCCTTTGTAGAAAGTCAGTCATTGTCTGTTCCTCTCGATTTGATATACAACGAAATCCTTAAACTTCGCGGAAGCGATCAACTCCTCTTCACCCGTCGCGGCAAAGATGCCGACTCGCCCTTCGAGCAACTTATCATCCTGCAGCGAAGCCAACAACTCGCCGTTGACCCCCAACTTAATTTTGCGCCCGACGGCTTTGACCATTAATTTATTATCACCGTTTTCAAACAGGTCGGAATGTTGGCGATCAATTAAGCGCGACCATTTATCTTTGTAACACGCGCCGAAGCTGTAGTAGCCATCGCGGTGCATGGCAAATTTATAAAAGCCATCGTCGCTTTTGCGGAAGAGGATGCCGCACTCCGCGCCTTTGCCGTTGGTGCGCGGCAGACTCGCGGTGACTTTGATCTCCAGATCGTATAACGGAGTCGGCAACACCTTGAAGGCGACGCGCGCGGGTTGGGTGATCACCATAAGAAAGTATCCGCCGCGCTGTTCCGTTTCGCAATAGTCAGCGCGAGTCATCAACCACGACTCGCGTTCACGATGCAGATCGCTTTGATAGATCAAAAATTTGTCAGTCTTCTTGAGTCGTGGCGCTGAGGCAGGATGTTTTTTATCGTAAGCGACGCGCGATCTTGGATCAGAAAGCACAGCGTAGGCTTCGTTGATGGATTTCATCATCTCGGCGTCGCCGTTCACATCAGGGTGATGCTTGCGCGCCAGACGGCGATACACCGCTTGGATCACTTCGGGATCGGCAGACGGCGACACCTGAAGGATGTCGTAATAATTTTTAGCCACTTGAGTTACTTAAGGTGACTGTCACTGGGCTACAAGACTTGGTCACCTCAGGTTTTTAATGCCCAGTGACAGTCACCTGCGTTAAGAAGAGGCTCGTCGCAAAGTGAAGAAGCCAACCGCCAGCGGGATGACGATGAGTGGAAGCCCGATACAGCACATGCCCAAGCCGGTCATCAACGCGGTGGTTGGGTCGCTGCTGCCGCCGACGTCAATGTTTGCGCCGGGGATGAAACTGACGACCGCGAACATCGCGCCCATGAAGGCGGTAAACAAACCGGGGCATCCACAAAACAATGCCGTGACTGCTGTGAGGATAATTGCCGTTGTTCGATTCATAG
>CAKKQG010000069.1 GCA_919901875.1 Anaerolineales bacterium | reverse complement strand
CAAGAGGCACACGAAGCGGTGCGCCCGACATCGGCGATGCGCGAGCCGAATGCGCTCAAAGATTTTCTGAGCAAAGAACAATTAAAGTTGTATCAATTGATCTGGCAGCGATTTGTGGCGAGTCAGATGGCGTCGGCGATCTTTGATACGGTTTCGATTGACATTGAAGCGAAACACGAAAAGGTTTACCTCTTCCGCGCGGCGGGATCGGTGGTGAAGTTTTTGGGTTTCATGGCGGTGTATGAAGAAGCGAAAGATGAAGACGCTGAACCGGCCGATCCGGCAGAGGGTGAGGGCAAGCGGCTGCCGCCACTGGAAGACGGCGACCCCTTGAACTTGTTGCGTTTGATCCCCGAACAGCATTTTACGCAACCGCCGCCGCGCTATACCGAAGCGACTCTGGTGAAGGCGTTGGAAGAAAACGGAATCGGTCGCCCATCTACTTACGCCCCGACGATTGCCACGATCCAACAACGTGGTTATGTTCTACGCGAAGACAAACGTTTGATGCCAACGCAGATCGGCACTATGGTCAACGATCTGTTGGTCGAATACTTCGCTGACGTTCTCGATCTTGGATTCACGGCGAGGATGGAAGAGGAGTTGGACGATATTGCTTCGGGTGATCGGGAATGGGTGCCGGTCTTGCGCGATTTTTACGGTCCCTTTTCGGAGAAGCTCAAAGCGGCGGAGGCGGCTATCCCGAAGGCGAGCGTCGAGCCGGAGTACGTTGAAGATCGAGTTTGTCCGTTGTGCGGCAAAAAACTTGTCATCCGCTTTGGACGTTATGGCAAGTTCATCGGCTGTTCGGGTTTTCCCGAATGCCGCCATGTGGAGCCCTGGCTCGAAAAAATCGGCGTGCTCTGCCCGAAAGATGGCGGCGAGATCATTGAACGCAAAACCAAAAAGGGTCGCGTGTTTTATGGCTGCGCCAATTATCCGAATTGCGATTGGACTTCGTGGAAGAAGCCGCTCCAGCAGCCCTGTCCGCAGTGCGGCGGCTTGTTGGTGATTGCCAACAAAAATAACGCGGTTTGCACGAAATGCGAAACGCAGACCGCACTTGAAGCGGTGACAGCCGAGAATTGATTCTAAAACTTCCGAAGTCTTGGAGACTTCGGAAGTTTTGTGTTTGTCTTTGGCACGCGAGTTGCATCTTTCTTAATTCTGTGCCATATTACGCAACGCAATGTGTAACAGGCTGACGCTTACAGACAGGAAGCAACTATGAGGCCCATTGTTCCAACGAATACTTTAATCGCCATCGGGGTCGCACTATTAATTGGAGTGGGGATCGGCTTGCCAATCGGTTGGTTTACGGTGAGCTTTAACTTCAGCGAGACGGCTCAAACCAATCTGGTCCAAGTGGTTGCCGACTCGTTTATATTGTCGCCTAACGCCGACAAGGCGAAAGCCCGCTTGACCGCATTTTTGGGCAGCGACGACAAAGTGAAAAGCGGGATCTCGACTGCTATTTGCAACACGAGCGGTGCTGATCAAGGGCGTATCAAACAAATGGCGACGGTATTAAACATACCGACAACGTGTGAGCCGAGCAAACCGCCTGATAACACCATGTGGCTCGCTCTCTGCGGAGGCGGACTCGTCATACTACTTCTTGGCGGCGGCGGCGCATACTTTATTATGAAGCGCGGCGAGTCGTCGAAACCCAAGTCGCAGCCAACGGCGGTAGGTCGCGCGCCGGCAGTATCGTCTGCCTCAGGCGCATCGTCAGTGATGAGTCAACCGAGCGGTGGAGCGATTATTGAAGCGGGCGCAGAACCCGTCTCTACCTTCAAGACGACTTATATGCTGGGTGATGATCTCTTTGACGAATCGTTCAGCATTGATGATCAACAAGGCAACTTCCTGGGCGAGTGCGGCGTGGTGATCGGTGAGACGGTGGGTGTGGGTGATCCGAAGAAGGTGACCGCGTTTGAGGTTTGGCTGTTCGATAAGAGTGATATTCGGACGGTGACGAAAGTCTTGATGAGTGATCACGCCTTCCGCGATGATGGGTCGAAGAACAAACTTGCGGCGAAGGGTGATCCGGTGCTGGCAAAATCGGGCGAGATGTTAGAGATGGAAACTGCCGCCCTTAAAGTGCAAGCGCGCGTGGTAGATATGCAATATGGCAGTGGCGCGCTCCCGCCCAACTCCTTCTTCCAACAGATCACGTTAGAGATCTCGGCATGGAAGAAACCGGAAGCGGCAGTCACGGCACCGGCGACGTAATAATTACGGTATACAGGTAGACAACGTAAAACGTAAAACAGGTAGACAACGTAAAAACGTAAATAGGGAGACAAGCGGTTGCTTGTCTCCCTGTTCTTATTTAAACGTAGCTACTCGGGCATCATTGCGTTCTGCTTTTAAACTCTGAACGCTGAAGACGTTGATTTGCAATGACGCTGAGCAGTCACATTTAAACTTGATTACCTGTTTACTTGTCTACCTGTTCACTTGTTTACCTGTCTACTTGTTTACCCACCTACTGTATCTTGATCACCTTGTAAGCAATTTCTCCGGCAGGCGTTTTGGCTTGCGCCACTTCACCCACGCGCCGACCTAACAATGCTTTGCCCACCGGCGACTCATTCGAAATTTTTCCTTCGCGCGGACTGGCTTCCTTTGCGCCAACGACGGTGAACGTCAACTCATCCCCGCTCTCCTCTACGGTGACGCGGCTTCCCACTTGCACGGTGTCGCCGCCCCTGCCGCCTTCTTCAATAATGACCGCGCCGCGCAAGATCGCTTCGAGTTCCAGAATTTTCCCCTCCAGAAACGCTTGATCTTCTTTCGCGGCGTGATAATCGGCATTCTCCGAAAGATCGCCTTGCTGAATCGCGTCACGCAACCGTTTCGCCAAAGCGACGCGCTTGTTATTGATTAAGTCATTAAGCTCGGCTTTGACCTTTGCTTTGCCTTGGGGGGTTAGATAGTGAACATCTGCCATAGTTGCCTCATGATAAAGGATGAAGGATGAATTATGAAGGATGAAGAAGACCTGTATTCATAATTCATCCTTCATAATTCTTAATTCTTAATTTCTTAGGGTTTCGAATGTGGATCAAATAATTTCGCGTGTTCGTCCAACGCATACCGATCTGTCATACCGGCGATGTAATCGCACACGGCGCGATGCAACCCGACTTGGTCAATGCGGGCTTGGGCAGTAGGCGGTAGCTGCGCCGGTTCGGAAATGTAGGCGTTGAACTGTTCCGCCAAAAATTTCTCGGCTTTCTCTGCCATGCGCACCACGCGATAGTGGCGATACATTTTTTGGTAGAGAAAGTTTTTCAACTCGCGATTCTTTTTTCGGAAATCATCCGACCAGCCGACGACGTTGTGATCAAGTTTTTGCAGGTCGAGCGGCGACTTCGCGCCGACGGCGTCAATGTTCGCCGAAGTGGTTTGGAGCAGATCGTTTGATTCAAGACTCAACAAGCGGCGGATGATTCGATGACGGGTGACATCGTCGAGTATGCCGCCCTTCCAGCCAACAATTTCCGTGACATCATCCCACAACGTGATGCCTTTGAGCATCTCTGGCGCGATCAATCCGGCGCGCAGACCATCGTCGAGATCATGGCTGGTGTACGCCAATTCATCGGAGACGTTGGCGATCTGCGCTTCGACGTTGCCGCGCAACTGTGGATCATAATCCGAAGCGTCTGAAGCATCATATTCTGTTTCATGTTTGACGATGCCTTCGCGTGTTTCCCATGTCAGGTTGAGTCCGGGGAAATCGGGATAACGGTGTTCGAGTTTGGTGATGATACGCAACGTTTGTTTGTTGTGTTCAAAGCCGCCGTGATCTTTCATCAGCGTGTTCAGCGCGGTTTCACCCGAATGTCCAAACGGCGGGTGACCCAAGTCGTGAGCAAGGCAAATGGCTTCGATCAGGTCTTCGTTGGCGCCGATGGCGCGGGCGGTGGTGCGCCCGATCTGCGCCACTTCAAGCGTGTGAGTTAAACGGGTGCGATAGTAATCGCCCTCATAGTTAACGAAGACTTGCGTTTTATATTCGAGACGGCGGAAGGCTGTGGTGTGTAGGATGCGATCCCGATCACGCTGAAAGGCGGTGCGGTAGGCATGTTCATCGTCAGGATAGGCGCGACCTTTTGAATCACGGCTCTTTGCGCCGTAGGGCGCGAGAGTCTGCGCTTCGTGTTCTTCCATCCTTTGGCGCGTAATGATCATGGGGCGAAGTATACCGCAGTCGCCATCACTTTTTCTACAATTTGTTGATCTCTGTTCACAAGTATAGTAAACTGTGCCGCGTTATCTTAAAAGATCAAGGAGCAACTGTTTATGGCAAAGGCAAAAAAATCTACAAAGAAATCTGCAAAGAAGGCGACCCAGAAAACTGTGAAGAAGGTCGTTAAGAAAATTGTGCGCGCGGCGAAACCGAAGGGTCCGGTGGAGCGCGTGGGCGTGATTAAGTTGGGCGAGAACCCGGCGACGATCATCGGCAATGATGTCGTGGTCGGTCAGACTGCGCCTGAATTTTCGGTTCAGGCAAACGATTGGTCACTGCTGCAAGGGTTGGCTTCGACGGCAGGCAAGGTGCGTATCCTCGCCGCCGTGCCATCACTCAATACAGCAATATGTGATAAAGAGACGCGCACCTTCAATGAAAGGGCGGCGGCTTTGGGCGACGACATTACGATTTTAGTGATCAGTTCCGATTTGCCTATTGCGCAAAAGACATGGTGCAGTGGGGCGGGAATTGATAAAGTGCGGACGCTTTCCGATCATCTGGATATGGATTTTGGAGTCAAGTATGGCACGTATATCAAAGAGCGTCGCTGGCATCGCCGCGCGGTGTTTGTGGTAGATCGTGATGGCAAGTTAGTTTATGTGGCGTATATGCCGCAGTTGGGCCTGGAGCCGAATTACGATGAAGTGTTAGCGGCGGCGAAAGCGGCGCTTTAGAAATAAAACATCCCGTAGGTTATAAACCTTCGGGATGTTTTTTGTTGATCAACGATTCAGCCCATGCCGCATCTTCTGATGAAAGCGGCGGGTCAAGTGGTTGGTTGTAGTCAATTGCCATATCGTAACCCGCGCGATCATAAAGTTCGTGAACGAGTTGATTGAGCGGCACAATCGGCTCGGGGTCTTCTTGAAGAAG